>CAVDLN010000008.1:0-29633 GCA_963609805.1 Erysipelotrichaceae bacterium
GGCGTCATCCAGTTCGATAAACCGGAATTCCCAGGAGGACCACAGAATAATCTCCTCCGACAGCCGGGACAGATGCATCATTACCGTGGACAGTGCCGACAGCAGCTCAATGCAGAAATCCCGATCCGACACGCCGTCCAGACTGTTGCGTGTCACGCCGTCAAAGCCCAGCGCGCTCGCGACCATGCGGCGGTCGGTGGGATAAGTCGTTCCCGCCAGTGCGCAGCAGCCGAGCGGGCAGAGATTCATGCGGCGGACGGCATCCTCCAGCCGTCCGATATCACGGTCGAACATCATGCCGTATGCCAGCAGATGCTGCGCGAAGGTGATGGGCTGCGCCCGCTGGAGGTGCGTATAGCCGGGCATAACGGTGTCCACATGCGCCCGTGCCTGATCCAGAATGGCGCGCAGCAGCTCCCGCAGCTGTTCCTTGACCGCTCCCGCCTGCTCGCGCAGGTAGAGGCGTATGTCCAGCGCGACCTGGTCGTTGCGGCTCCTTGCCGTATGGAGTCGTTTGCCCGCATCGCCTATGCGCGCGGTCAGTTCCGCCTCCACGAACATATGGATATCCTCCGCCTCCGGATCAAACGGCAGCTTTCCGGACTCGATATCCTCCAGAATGCCGGTCAACCCGGACGTAATGGCCTCCAGGTCCTCCGCCGACAGGATGCCCTGCGCCGCCAGCATGGCGGCATGTGCGAGAGAACCCTGAATGTCCTGCCTGTACATCCGGCTGTCAAAGCGGATGGAGGAATTGAAATCGTTCGCGCGGGAGTCGAGAGCCTTCTCGAAGCGTCCTGCCCACATTTTTTCCATGGTTTTTATCTCCTGTCTCTGTTCTGCGTCAAGGAGACCGGGAAACTTCCTCTCTTTCCTTGAAGGGGAGCTCCCCGGTCTCGTCGGAACCGCTACGGTATATTACTGTATTACTGCTTCTTGGCGTTCTTTGCCTTGACCTGCGCCTGCACGGATACCGGCAGACCCCACAGGTTGATGAAGCCCTTGCTGTCCTTCTGGTCGTAGACGTGATCCTCGCCGAAGGTGGCAATCTCCTCGGAGTACAGCGACCAGTCGCTCCATGCGCCCGCCTTGATCATGTTGCCCTTGTACAGCTTGATCTTGACCTTACCGGTCACATGCTCCTGCGTCTTGGTGACAAACGCGGACAGAGCCTCGCGGAGCGGCGTGTACCACTGCCCGTTGTAGAGCAGCTCGGCGAACGTAATGGCAAGCTCCTGCTTCTTGTGCATGACCATCTTGTCCAGGCACAGCGTCTCCAGATAGTTGTGTGCGAAGTACAGAATGGCTCCGCCGGGCGTCTCGTATACACCGCGGCACTTCATGCCGACCAGACGGTTCTCCACGATATCCAGAAGTCCGATGCCGTTGGCTCCGCCGACCTCATTCAGCTTCAGGATGATGTCCTTGGCACTCATGGGAACGCCGTCCAGCGCGACGGGGACGCCTGCCTCAAAGTCCAGCGTCACATAGGTGGGTTCGTCCGGTGCCTGCAGCGGGGAAACGCCCATCTCCAGGAAACCGGGCTTCTCGTACAGCGGCTCATTGCCGGCATCCTCCAGATCAAGGCCCTCATGGGACAGATGCCACATGTTCTTGTCCTTGGAGTAGTTGGTTTCACGGTTGATCTTCAGCGGAACATGATGTGCCTCGGCGTAGTCGATCTCCTCCTCACGGGATTTGATGCTCCATTCACGCCACGGAGCGATAATCTTCATGCCGGGAGCGAACGCCTTGATGGCCAGCTCGAAACGCACCTGATCATTGCCCTTGCCCGTGCAGCCGTGGCAGATGGCATCCGCGCCCTCGGCGATGGCGATCTCCGCCAGCCGCTTGCCGATTACGGGACGTGCAAGTGCCGTTCCCAGCAGGTAATCCTCGTACTTTGCCCCTGCCTGCATGGTGGGGATAATCATTTCGTTGACAAATTCCTCGGTCAGATCCTCGACGTACAGCTTGGACGCACCGGTTGCCAGCGCCTTCTCCTCCAGCCCCTCCAGCTCGTCTGCCTGTCCCACGTTGCCGGACACGGCGATGATCTCCGGGTCGTTGTAGTTCTCCTTCAGCCACGGGATGATAACCGACGTGTCAAGCCCGCCGGAGTAAGCAAGCACGATTTTCATCTTCTTGTTCTGATTCTCTGCGCTCATGGCAATATCCTCCGATTCATTCGATATTCATTCAAATTTTCTGCATAAAGCAGTATCTTTATGCGGTTATTATAGCATATCATGCATGAATATGCAATAGGGGGAAGTCATTTTTTTCACTTTCTACTCTCTGCACAAGCAAATTTGCCATATAGGCAGTCCGATTGTGAATTCTGTCAGTCCGTGCGGAAACAGACCGTCCAAACGGCGCCGCGGTGGTTTCCGGTCAGGCGGTTAAATCAACTTTTTTCTCTTTTCAAAATATTTTGCAGATAAATTTATATAAATGTCTTGACAAATTAAATAATCCGTGGTACAATACAGGCACAGTGAGGAAGCGAGGGCAAGCAAATGAAAAAGAGTACGTATTCGGTTGTACTGTCCGACCGGGTGGTGGGCGAAATCGATCGGCTGGCATACCGCAAGGGAACCAACCGCTCCAATCTTATAAATGAAATTCTGGCCGAATACGTGTCCCTGACAACGCCGGAGCAGCGCATCAGCCGCATATTCTCGGATATGGCTGCCCTCCTGTACCCGGGTGAGGTCTTCCGCGAGCTGGCCCCTCCGACGCCGTCGGTCATGTCCATCCGTTCGGCTCTTACCTATAAATATAATCCCACCGTGCGCTACACCGTGGAGCTGTTCCGCGATCCGGGGGTTGTTCCCGGCGGGTCGCAGGGCATCATCCGCGTGTCGGTGCGCACAACCAGCGAACCGCTGCTGTACGAGCTGCGCCGCTTCTACCGCCTGTGGGCGGAAACCGAGCGGAAGTTCGGTTTCCCGGGCAAATCCGCCGTAGAGGACAATGTGTTCCGCCGTCCGATTCTGCATCGTCTCAGTCCCGCCGCGCAGGACACGCAAAAGCCCGAAGCGGAGGAAAAAGCCGGTGCCGTGCTGGCAGCCTATGTATCGCTGATGGACAGCGGCATGAAGCTGTGTTTCCGCGAGCCGGAGGATGAAAAGGCCGCCGGACTGCTTTCCGATCTGTACTCCGCCTATCTTTCCGAACACCGTGAGATCGTGTAGCGGGGCGGGCGGAAATCATCTTCAAAATGAATATTTATACACCCTGTGAGAGGAGGTATTTCCTATATGAACACCGAAAAACTGACACAGAAAACAATGGAAGCCCTGCGGGGCGCGCAGAACGCCGCGACAGAGAACGGCAATCCCTCCGTGGAGCAGGAGCACCTGCTGTACGCTCTGCTGAAACAGCCCGACGGGCTGATCGGCGAGATTATGCGCAGCGTCGGCGCATCCCCCGAGGTCATGACAAGCGAGCTGGAACGTCTGATCTCGCAGTTCCCGAAAGCGGGAGGCAGCGGATACGACCCCAGCCGCATCTATATTTCCGCATCGCTGGACAAGGCACTGAACGAGGCCGAAAAGCAGGCGGACAAGATGAAGGACGACTACATCTCCGTCGAGCATGTCCTGCTGGGAATGCTTGCCTACCCGGATGACAGCCTAAAGACACTGTTCCGCGGGCAGAATGTGACCGCCGACGCGGTGCTGGATGCGCTGCGGAAAATCCGCGGCAACCAGAAGGTCAAAAGCGACAACCCGGAGGACACCTACAATGTCCTCAAGAAGTACGGCACGGATCTCGTGGAGCGCGCGCGGGAGCGCAAGCTTGACCCCGTCATCGGACGCGACGAGGAAATCCGTCACGTCATCCGCATTCTGTCCCGCAAAACCAAGAACAATCCCTGCCTCATCGGCGAGCCCGGCGTCGGTAAAACCGCAATAGCCGAGGGGCTTGCGCAGCGCATCGTCAGCGGTGATGTGCCGGACAATCTGAAGGACCGCACCATATTCTCGCTGGATCTCGGTGCCCTGATTGCCGGTGCGAAGTTCCGCGGCGAGTTTGAGGAGCGGCTGAAGGCCGTGCTGGAGGAGGTCAAATCCTCCGAAGGAAAAATCATTCTGTTCATTGATGAGCTGCACACCATTGTCGGCGCCGGCAAGACCGACGGCGCGCTGGATGCGGGCAATATTCTCAAGCCCCTGCTGGCCCGCGGCGAGCTGCACTGCATCGGTGCAACGACGCTGAACGAGTACAGGCAGTACATCGAAAAGGACGCGGCTCTGGAACGCCGTTTCCAGCCGGTCATGGTGGATGAGCCGAGCGTGGAGGATACCATCGCCATTCTGCGCGGCCTGAAGGAACGCTACGAGGTCTATCACGGCGTGAAAATCATGGATAAAGCCATCATCGCCGCCGCGACCCTGTCGGCGCGGTACATTACCGACAGATTTCTGCCGGACAAGGCCATTGACCTGATCGATGAGGCATGTGCCCTCATAAAGACTGAAATGAACTCCATGCCGACCGAAATGGACGAGATTTCCCACAAGATCATGCAGCTTGAGATCGAGGAGCAGGCTCTGTCCAAGGAAACGGATAAGATCACCCTGGCGCATCTCGATGACATCCGCGCCGAGCTTGCCCGCCTGCGCGACGATTTCAACGCCATGAAGGCAAAATGGGACAACGAAAAGCAAAGCATCGAACGTGTGCAGAACATCCGCTCCCAGATTGAGGACATCAACCGCCAGATCGAGCGTGCCCAGAACGAATACGACCTTGCCAAGGCGGCAGAGCTCAAGTACGGCAAGCTGCCCGCCCTGCAGAAGGAGCTGGAGAAGGAGGAGTCCGAGGCAGATTCCCGCCAGAACACCCTGCTGCGTGACCGCGTAACCGATGACGAAATCGCTAAAATCGTCTCCCGCTGGACGGGTATCCCCGTGTCCAAGCTGGTGGAAAGCGAGCGTCAGAAGCTGCTGTCGCTGGACTCCATCCTGCACCGCCGCGTTATCGGGCAGGACGAGGCGGTCAGCAAGGTAGCGGATGCCATCCTGCGTTCCCGCGCCGGCATCAAGGATCCCCGCCGCCCTGTCGGTTCGTTCCTGTTTCTGGGGCCTACCGGCGTCGGCAAGACCGAGCTTGCCAAGGCGGTCACGGAAGCGCTGTTCGATGACGAAAAGAACCTTATCCGCATTGATATGAGTGAGTACATGGAAAAGTACTCCGTCTCCCGTCTGATCGGAGCGCCTCCCGGATACGTCGGCTACGACGAGGGCGGTCAGCTCACCGAGGCGGTGCGCCGCAAGCCGTACTCCGTCGTGCTGTTCGATGAAATCGAGAAGGCACACCCGGATGTATTCAATATCCTTCTGCAGGTGCTGGACGACGGCCGCATTACGGACAGTCACGGAAAGACCGTTGACTTCAAGAACACGGTTATCATTCTGACCTCCAACCTGGGTTCGGATATCATTCTGGACGGCATCACGCCGGACGGCGATATCAGCGACACGGCGCGGTCACAGGTACATGAGCTGCTCAAGCGCAGCTTCCGCCCGGAGTTTCTGAACCGTCTGGACGAAATCATCTTCTATAAGCCGCTGACGCGTGACAACGTCCGCAAGATCGTCGATCTCAAACTGAAGGAAATGGCAGACCGTCTGAAGGAAAAGAGGGTGCATGTGGTCGTAACCGATGCGGCTGTCGAGCGCATCATCGAGCAGTCCTTCGACCCCGCATACGGAGCACGTCCCATCAACCGGTATATCCAGTCCCATATCGAGACGCTGCTTGCCCGCAAGCTGATTGCAGAGGACATCGCGCCCGAGTCCACCATCACGGTGGATCTGGACAGCGGCTCCTCCGCAGGCTTCACCGCCGAGGTGACGTCGGGAAATGCCTGATCGGGCGTTTCACTCCCAATGCGGAGGGCGGTAAAAAACTCATTTTGAGTTTTTTACCGCCCTCTTTCCCGCGGCGTGTGCCGTTCCATGGCGCAATCGTAAATTTTTTTCGCGCCACTTGCCAATTCGGCGGAATTGTGGTAAAATGGCAGGAGTGAATCGGTAATGTACCGGGAAAGGCAGGTATCAGACGATGCATATGCAGGAATCAGGCGAGATGTACCTGGAAACAATTCTCATCCTGTCCCGCACCAAGGGGCAGGTGCGCTCCATTGATATCGTGGATTATATGTCCTTCAGCAAGCCGTCCGTCAGCCGCGCCGTGGGGCTGCTGAAAAACGGCGGATACATTCTTGTCGACCCGGACGGGTACATCACGCTCACGGACGCAGGCCGCGAGGTTGCGGAAAAGATATACGATCGCCACACGACACTGACAGCCATGCTCACGAGTCTCGGCGTCAGCCCGGAGGTGGCGGCGGAGGACGCCTGCCGCATGGAACACACCATCAGCGACGAGTCCTTTGAGGCTCTCAAAAAGCACATGAGCCGGTTCGGAAGCGGCGGCAGCAAGAACGAAGAATAATATTTTCCCGCATTCGGATATGCAAAGACCGTGCGCAGCCAATCGTCACCGACCGGCTGTGCACGGTCTTTTTTTGTTCGGAAATCAGTCCGCGTTCAAGCTGCTCAAGCTATTCAAGCTGCAGCGAGTCGGACATGAGAAACTCCTGCGCGGATACCATGGAACCCGTGGGAATCAGCGCGGTCGCGCCGCACCGGCGGCAGGTCACGCGGATTCCGTCCGCCGTAATCTCCGCCTCATACCTGTCGTCACTCGCACGGCTGCCATAGCTGTCATAACTGTCGTCGTCCTCCTGCCTGTCGGGTTCACCGTCCGTATCCGACCTCTGTCTGTCCGGGCAGCGGCAGTACAGCCGTCCCTCCGCCTCCAGCTCCCGGACGGCGTACAGAACCGTCTCGCGCGCCTGCGGGTCTCCGAGATCCCTCTCGTCCCCGTGCAGCACCGAAAAATCCGATATGCCGTTCTGCTCCAGCACGTTCAAAAGCTCCAGCTCGGTGCGTGCCAGTTCCGCCTTGACCAGATTGACCTCCCCGGTAAAGCAGACAGGCAGGTCCGAGTACGGGCAGGACAGCGTAAACAGCTCCTCCGAAAAAAAGACCTCATCCTGCAGGGTAAACGTATGCGGCTTCGGGCAAATCAGGCAGGGAACCGTAAGTCTGACCGTTCCGCCCGCGGTGCCCCGCTGTCTCACAATCTGCATTTCGCTCTTTCCGCAGGGGCATTTCAGCTTCAGCATGTCGGCAGCCAGCTTCTCCGGCCCTACGGCACTCATCACGCCGGAGCCGCAGTAGGGGCAGCGGTATGCGACGGTCGTGTGTATTTCTTTCTGCATACGGAAAAACGCATCCTTTCTGTACGGATAGGGGGGTCGGCACACCGGCGTGTACCGATCCCCCGGAAGTTTATTCTTGTTCTTATGCGGCTGTCTCTGTCTCGGCGGCCGTCTCGGCATCCGTTTCGGTCTCGGTGGAGGCTGTGGTCGGCTGCTCATACTTCATGGTGTAATGGGAGGATTCCTTCATCTCATCGAACCATGTATTCAGATTCTCGCTTGCAATCGCTTCCTTGGCGCTGATCTTCCAGTTTTCCTCGTTCTCGCCGAGATACAGCACGGCGTACGCCTTGGTGGTCGTGGTGCCGGAGCTGGTGGTGGACACGGTAATCTCATCGAAGTCGCCTTCCTTGCGGTCATCGCTGAAGAACCATTCCTGCAGCTCGGCATAGCCGGACAGCGTGCTTGTCGAAATGGAGGTCTGCTCGCTTGCGGCGAGAATGTCGGTGAATACCGTCTTGCGGGCTTCCAGCGACTCCGCGTTCTTGACAAGCTCGTACTTCTCAACGCCCGTGCGCTGAACTTTGTCCGTCCCGCTGATGCTGGTTTCCGTGTCGTCGGTCAGTTCCTTATAGAATCCCTTGCGGGTCTTCTCGGTATCGATCTGCATGACGTCCGCATCCTCGGCAATCATGTACCAGTAGCAGTACGTATTGGTGGTTGTGGTGCCGTCGGACGATGTGGTTGTGGATTCGGTCGTAATAACCGTATGGTCGCCGCCCTTGCGTCCCGCGTCAAACAGCCACTTCTGCAGATCGGTAGCGGAGGAGCCGGTCGGATCGGCGTAGTAGGTCGTGCTGCCCTCGCTGATCTTGCCGATTTCCGTCTTGATATCCGTGTTCAGTGCGGTTGCCAGGTTGTAGCCGGCGGTCTTGTAGGCATCCTCGTCGGTGGTCGACTCGTCAGGTGCCGTATTGAATGCAGGATCCGCGTGGTCATCGCTGCCGTGACCGTCATCCAGTGCGTTCCAGTGCAGGATGGTTGCCAGCACATCGGCCTTGGTCTGTGCGGCGTCCGCATCGGCGATTTCCTTGTCGGTGAAGACGGTCGCGTACTCGCCGGCATAATCGCTCTCGAACATCTTGTTGATAATCAGCTTCTTCAGCTCCTCAACGGAGGATACGCTCTCCGCATCGGTGCTCCATGCGGAATTCTTGAGCGTATAGGACGTATACTCGGTGAAGTAGAAGCCGGACTTGTTATTCTCACGGTAGGTCTCGGCATCCGTGTCGGTAACGGCGTTCTGCAGCTCCTCCACCTTCTGGTCATAGTACTTGTTGGCAAGCAGAGTCATCTCGATGACGCCCTGCACATCGCTCTTGCTGACGCCGTCGCCCATGCAGGCCTTGATGTAGGCAGACAGGGTCTGCCCGTTGGAATCGGCGCCGCTCTTGAGCGTATCCATATTGATGTACGCAATGTTGCTCAGCGCGTCCTCGTCGTTGAGTTCCTCCTCGGTAAGCGAAACCCCTGCCGCATGTGCTCCCTCGCAGTAGACAAGCAGACTCTCCGCCTGGGCGTAGGCAAGCGAATCATAATCGTAATAGTTCACATGCGCCGATGCGTATCCGCTCGGATTGCTGGAATAGGACGAAAGGTCGCTGAAGTAGTCGGTGTAGTAGCCGGTCAGCCCGTAGGAATAGTACATGCAGTTATAGTACAGGCTCTGGTAGATGTTCTGGTACTGCTGATACTTCAGAACCTCGATCTGGTTCTGGCTCAGTCTGTAGTTGTCGGTCTCGGCGGCGGTGCTCCAGCGTCCGATAAGGCCGAAATGGTTGATGATGCTGTACACCAAAATCAATGCCGCCAGTGCCAGCAGCACAATCAGCAGGATGTTGGTGGGGGATACCTTTGCTTTGTTGTTCTTCGCAGCAGTCTGATTCATGAGTGGAAAGTCCTCTCTTTCTGTCCGCACAGCGCGGGGATTTCCTCCGCGGGCGGCTGTTTGCTCGGCCCGTCCCGGGGAGGGGCTTGGAGACAATGCTCACATTATACTCCGATTTCTTGTTTTTTTTATGAATGAGTCGTGAATTGGTATAAAATTTTACTCGTTTTTTTCGCTTTTTTTGTCTGCGGCAGGCCGCGCGCCGCCTCAGACGTCCATGACAATGGGCAGAATCATGGGCTTGCGCTTGGTGCGGGTATACAGGAACCGGGAGACATCGTCCTTTATACGATTCTTGATTTCGTACCAGTCGCAGCCGTGGCGGTCAATGCAGTTGTTTATGGCGGCGGCGGCGATGCGGCGCACCTCATCCATCATGTCCTCCGATTCCCGCACGTACACGAACCCGCGCGAGACGATATCGGGGCCGGACACAAGCTGGCCCGCGTTTTCGTCCACCGTGGCAACCACCACAATCAAGCCGTCCTGTGCCAGATGCTTGCGGTCGCGCAGGACAATATTGCCCACGTCGCCGACGCCGTACCCGTCTACCAGCACAATGCCCGACGGCACGGTGCCGCCCCATTTGGCGCCCGCCTCGTCAATCTCCAGCACCTTTCCGATATCGGAAATGAAGATATGATCGGACGGAATGCCCATGGCCAGTCCCAGCTCCCGGTTTGCGGCGAGATGCTTGTACTCGCCGTGAACGGGCATAAGGTAGCGCGGCCGTATCAGCCCCTGCATGAGCTTCAGCTCCTCCTGGCAGGCGTGTCCCGACACATGCACCTCAACCGAGGAATCGTTGATAACCTGCACTTCCATCTTGGCAAGCTCGTTGATGACGCGCCCCACCAGCTTCTCGTTTCCGGGAATGGCGGAGGCGGACAGCACCACCAGGTCGGACGGCCCCAGCGTGACCTGATTGTGGTCACCGAACGCCATGCGGTAGAGTGCCGACATGGGCTCTCCCTGGCTGCCCGTGGTAATAAGCGTCAGCTGATCGGGGCGGTACTGGCGGATTTCCGAAATGTCAATCAGCACCCCCGCCGGCACCGTCATATAGCCCAGCTCCACGGCGGCCGCAACGATATTGGTCATGCTGCGTCCCGTGACGGCGACCTTGCGGCCGTGACGGGCGCTGATATCGATAATCTGCTGGACGCGGTGGACGTTGGAAGAGAAGGTGGCAATGACTATGCGCTTCTCCGGGTTCATGGAGAAAATCATTTCCAGGGACTTTCCGACCTTCTTCTCAGAGGGCGTATGCCCCGGGCGCTCGGCGTTGGTAGACTCGCACATCAGCAGCAGCACGCCGTCCCTGCCCAGTTCGCCGAGGCGGGTGACATTCATCATTTCGCCGTCAATCGGCGTCAGATCCAGCTTGAAGTCTCCCGTATGCACCAGCATTCCGAGCGGCGTGTTGATGGCCAGTGCGCAGGCGTCGGCGATGGAGTGGTTGACATGGATGAACTCCACGGTAAAGGACGCGCCCAGCCGGATCACATCGCCCGCCTTGACACAGCGCAGATCCGCCTTCCACGGAAGCGTATGCTCCTGCAGCTTGTTCTCGATGATGCCCAGCGTCAGCCGCGTGCCGTAAATCGGGACGGAGAGCTTCTGCAGGACATAGGGAATCGCGCCGATATGATCCTCGTGCCCGTGCGTCAGCACGATGCCGCGGATGCGGTCGCGGTTGTTCTCAAGGTACGTCGTATCGGGGATAACCAGATCAATGCCCGGCATCTCGTCCTCATCGGGGAACCCGATACCGCAGTCTATCACCACAATATCGTCCCCGTACTCGACGACGGTCATATTCTTTCCGATTTCGTTGAGTCCGCCCAGCGGTATGATGCGCAGCTTTGCCTTCGGGATATAGGTAAGCTCTCCTCCCATGCGGCGCACATGCAGGGTATTGCCCTCATGCCGTACAATCTCGGCGTCACGCACGATGGAATCGACCGCGCTGACCACCGCCGGGACATTTTTCCGTCCCCTTCCGCCGGAGCGGGGTTTGCGCGGATGCCCTTCCTGTGCGGCGGGCTGTTCCTGCGCGGCGTCGGTCGCCGGCTGCGTGCGGGACTTCTGCTCCGCCTGCGGCGCTGCCTGCGCCGTTTTGACATTCTGTGCAGCCTTCTTCGCGGCGGGCCTGCGTCCGCGGCGTGCGGGTGCCTTTGCGGCTGTCCCGGAGGCAGTGTCCCCTACTTCCGGACTTACCGCTGCGGCGGGACCGCTCTTTTTTCCGTTCCTTCCGGTTCCCTTGGGGCGTCCTGCGCGCCGTTCGGTTCCTTTTCCGGATTCGGCGGCAGCCTCCGGCTCGGTCTGTACTCCCGCATCGGACTGCGTGTCGGACGCCTGCACGGTCTGCTCCGACAGTCGGATTTCGGGTGTGCCGAGTATATCGCGGGAACCGCTCCAGAGTCCGTCCGGCTGTTCCTGCGCCGGGCGGCGGGCGGGACGGCGGCGGTTATAGGGGCGGCGGCGCGGGGCTTTTTTCTCCTGCGCGGCGGGAGTCTCCTCCGGGGCGTTGCGGCCTGTGTTATTGTTGTCCTGATCCATTCTGTATCCTTTCTTTGCATCGGCGGCGTACATGCATGCGCCGCGGGCCGGGCGCGCAGACGGACACGCCCGACAGTCTTTATTGCCGGCGGCCGCCGGCTTTTTACACGTCAAAATAACCGCGGATCAGCCGGATCGGCACGGAAGGCCTTCCCGGGCGCGGCAAAAAAGCGTCTCCGCGCGCCGTCTGTACGCAGTGCCTGCAACAGCGGAGAGCTTTCCCTCTGCGGGGACGTCCGCGCCGTTTGGAAAAGGCACGAACCGTTCCTCTATGTTATGCTTTGGCGGGACACATGTCCCCGAGTGACAGTGCGGAACAGGCGGGGGACTGCGCGGAGTGTGGTTTCCGCTCCGTCCGACCGAACCCCTTTACGACCCGGATCCGGCTTCAGCCGTCTGTACCTGCCGCTGTCGTTCCGATTCCCGCGGCGCCGGGAAGTTCTCCCCCGGCAGTACCGTACGGCGGCCGTCGGCCGCCCCGCAGAACCGTATCCGAACACAAACATCGTCCTATTATACACCCTGTCCGGCATTCTGTCAACAGTCATTTTCCCGCCCGTTCGGGGGTTATCGGAATTTTGTGAAATCCGGCAGGCGTCCATAGCCGTGCGGTGCGTATTTTGACGTTTTTACCCCTGTATATCCGTCGGCAGAACAAAAAGGCTGCCGCAGATGCGGCAGCCATTCGGAAAGAAACAGCGGAAAAGCACTCAGTCCTTCTTGTAACCGATGTTCTTTTCCTTGGAGGGGTCAAAGGTCAGATTGAAGATGGAAGCGACCAGCGAGTAGATCCCACAGGTCACGATTCCGAGCAGGAGGTAGCAGCCGGTACGGGACGTGTAGCCCTCAACCTTCAGGGACGAGTGGTTGATAATGATACTGCCGATGAAGCCGAGGAAGAAGGTCAGGAGGAAGCGTGCAATCTGGTTGTTGTCTACGGTCTTGTTTTCCACAGGGGTGTTGGGAGTGTTGTTTTCCATGAGTGTGCTCTCCTTTTCTTTATAGTAAAGGCAGTATAACACAATGTCGGTGATATGTCAATATATTTTCAGAAATTCGTCACAATTTCATCGCATTTTTTAATTATTTTGCGCACGCGCATCCCGGGAGCGAAAAAATTAGTCTCCGCCGCTTGCTTTTCGTCCGCCTATGTGGTATACTGTTCATTACAACCTTACTTTGACAAGGAGGCCACCCGATGGATGCCACTACTTTCATCCCCTTTGAGCAAACAGACCTGACAGACGGCTTCTGGCGTGACCGCTATGAGCTGAACAAGCGCGTGTCAATCGAAAACGTCCGCCGCCGCTTCGAGGAGAGCGGACGCTTTGACGCGCTCCGCTTCAACTTTCTGAAAACCGGCAGAAGACCGCATATCTTTTTCGACTCGGATGTCGCCAAATGGATGGAGGCCGTCGCCTACCTGGCGGAAAAGGATCCGGACGGAATGCGGGAGCACCTCGCGCTCTGTGAGGAGCTGATCGGCTGCATGGAGGCGGCGCAGCGCCCGGACGGCTACCTGAACTCCACCCATCAGCAGCTGATGCCCGAGAACATTTTCCGCGTGCGGGGCAACCACGAGCTGTACTGCGCCGGACATCTGATCGAGGCCGCCATTGCCTACCACAAAGCGACCGGGAAGGACAGATTCCTGAAAATTATGGAACGCTACTGCGAATGCATACGCCGGGCGTTCATCACGGAAAAGACCGCCGCCTTCACGACGCCGGGCCATGAGGAAATCGAGCTGGCGCTGATTGCCCTGTACCGCCACACGGGAAAGACCGTCTATCTGGATATGGCGCGCTTCTTCCTGTCGGAACGCGGTCTCTCGGGCGGCGGAGACGTCTACGCCGGGAATTACCTCGGAACGCAGGACGACACCGACATACGGCATCTGCACGACGCGAACGGGCACTGCGTGCGTGCGCTGTACTATTACTGCGGCATCGCGGATCTGGCGGCGGAGACCGGCGACGAGCTCCTGCTCGGCAATCTGCGCGACGTGTTCACGGACATAGGCCGCCGCAAAATGTACCTGACCGGTGCCGTCGGATCCACATACCGCACCGAGAGCTTCACGGTTCCCTTCGATCTGCCGAACCGGACAGCCTACGCCGAGAGCTGCGCCTCCATCGCGCTGGTTCTGTTCGCCGCCCGCATGCGGCAGATCGACCGCAGCGCGCGCTACGGGGACGTGGCGGAGCGCGTACTGTACAACGCTCTGCTGTCCTCCGTGTCCCTGGACGGAAAGTCGTTCTTCTACGAGAATCCCCTTGAAATAGCACTCTGCGAGTACGGCAGGGAGGTTGCCGTCCCGGAGAGCGGCCGGGAGCATCTGCCGATTCCCGAACGGGTGGAGCTGTTCAGCTGCTCCTGCTGCCCGCCCAACATCAACCGTTTCTTCGGGAAGTTCGGCAGCTTCCTTGCGCTGACCGAGGACGGTCATGTGACGCTGGAGCAGTACGTATCCGCCGACTTCCGCACCCCCTTCGGCCATGTCCGTGTGCGGGAGGCCTATGCGACGGCCGGCACCGTCACGGCAGAGTCGGACGACTACGCGTCGGATACGCTGGCGTTCCGCATTCCCGCGTGGAGCGGGAAGTATACCGTCGTTCTGAACGGGCAGGCGGTCACTCCGGCCGTGCGGGACGGGTATGCCTATGTCTCCGTCCCGTCTGCCTTCCGGCTGGAACTGGATTTCGGCATTGCGCCGGTTTTCGTGTCCGCCGATCCGCGCGTAAGAGCGGATGCCGGCCGCATTGCCCTGACATACGGCCCTGTCGTCCTCTGTATGGAGGGTACGGACAACGGCCCGGATCTCTGGCAGATGTCGGTTGACCCGGCGGATATCTCCCGCGCGGAGGTCAGCCGTGATCCGCTGTCCGGTCTGTGCGCCGTCCGCATGCCGGCATACCGGGACTGCGCACCGGAGGACGGCGGCACGGACGGGCTGTACCGCCCGGCGGACAGAATTTCGGAGCGGCGCGTGACAGCCTCGTTTATCCCGTACTTCGCGTTCGCCAACCGCGGAAAATCGGATATGGCGGTATGGATCCGCCGGCACGGGGTGTGACGCGCCGTGTGCCTGCGGAAAGCGGCGGGCACGCACAAACACACAGCCACTGATTATCAATCAAAACATTCGGGAAGCGGGCCGCTCCGCCGTGAAAGCCGTGCTTCCGACACACAAGGAGGATCTTCCCATGCAGAATTCAAAGCCTACCGCCGATCAGGTGCGGGAAAACCTGGAGGTCAAGCTGGCGCGCTACTTCGGCTGCACCGCCGCCGAGGCGTCCAATGACCAGATGTACAAGGCGGCAGCCATGACCGTCCGCGATATCCTGACGGAAAAGCGCGGCGCTTTCAAGAAAAAAGTCAATCAGACCGGCGCAAAGCGCGTGTACTACATGTGCATGGAGTTCCTGCTCGGCCGCTCGCTCAAGAACAATCTGTGCAATCTCGGGCTGGTCTCCGCCTACGGCAAGGCTCTCGAGGGTATGGGGTTCTCGCTGGAGGATCTGTATGACTGCGAGCCGGACGCGGGTCTCGGCAACGGCGGTCTCGGACGGCTTGCCGCCTGCTTCATGGACTCCCTGTCCTCTCTGAACTATCCGGCGACCGGCTTCTCGCTGTGCTACGACTACGGCCTGTTCAGGCAGAAAATCGTGGACGGCATCCAGGTAGAGCTTCCGGACGTATGGCTGCCCGGCGGGGAGGTCTGGCTGGTGCCGCGCACCGACCGCACCTTCCGCGTCCGTTTCGGCGGCCGCGTACATGAGGAATGGAACAACGGCCACTGCAACATCTCCTATGAGGATGCGGAGGAAATCGAGGCGGTTCCCTATGACATGATGCTGTCCGGTTCCGACTGCGAGGCCGTCAGCCGTCTGCGGCTGTGGCGCGCGCGGGATATCCACGACTTCAACATGGGTCTGTTCACGCAGGGGCAGTACGCGCAGGCCATGGAGGAGAACACCAACGCCGAGGCGATCACCAAGGTGCTGTACCCCTCCGACAACCATGCCGAGGGTAAGCTGCTCCGCCTGACCCAGCAGTATTTCCTCTGCTCCGCCTCCTGTCAGAGCATCATCCGCGACCATATGGCGGTGTACGGCACGCTGTCCAACCTGCCCGACAAGGTAGCCATTCACCTCAACGACACCCACCCCACGCTGGTCATCCCCGAGCTCATGCGCATTCTGGTAGACGAATACTTCTTCCCCTGGGACGATGCCTGGAACATGGTCAAGCGCATCTGCTCCTACACCAACCATACCGTCATGCCCGAGGCGCTGGAGACATGGAATGAAGATCTGTTCCGGCTCAAGCTGCCCCGCATCCACGCCATCATCAAGGAAATCAACGAGCGGTTCTGCCGTGAGGCATGGCAGGTATACCCCGGCAACTGGCAGCGCATCGGCAAGATGAGCGTAATCAGCTACGGACAGGTGCACATGGCGAATCTGGCCGTCATCGGCTCGCATTCCGTCAACGGCGTATCCAAGCTGCACTCGCAGATCCTGCGCGAAAGCGTCTTCAAGGATTTCTGCCGGATGTACCCCGAGCGGTTCGACAACGTGACAAACGGCATTGCGCACCGCCGCTGGCTGTGCTACTCCAACCCCGGACTGGCAGCCCTTCTGGATGAGTGCATCGGCACGGGATACCGCCACCACCCGGAGCAGCTGGCGGACTTCGCCAAATACGCGGACGATCCGGCCGTGCTGGAGCGCGTGCGCGGCATCAAGCATCAGAACAAAATCACCTTTGCCTCCCGCCTGTACGAGAAGACCGGGCAGAAGATAGATACGCACACGCTGTTCGATGTGCAGATCAAGCGTCTGCACGAGTATAAGCGGCAGCTGCTCAATGCGCTCAACATCATCGGTCTGTATCTTGACCTGAAGGACGACCCGAACCGGGACTTCCAGCCCATCACCTTCCTGTTCGGAGCCAAGGCGGCCCCCGGTTACCAGATGGCCAAGCGCATTATCCAGCTTCTGTGCATGCTGAGCAAGGAAATCGAGTCCCAGCCCGCCGTTCGGGAAAAGCTGAATGTCGTATTCCTGGAGAATTACGACGTGACAACGGCCGAGCAGCTGATCCCCTCCGCGGACATCAGCGAGCAGATCTCCCTGGCGGGCAAGGAGGCCAGCGGCACGGGCTGCATGAAACTCATGATGAACGGAGCACTGACCATCGGCACGCTGGACGGCGCCAATGTCGAAATGCTGGATGCCGTCGGCAGCGACAACATGTTTATATTCGGTCTGACCAGTGCGGAGGTTGAGGAGCTGTGGCTTCGCGGCTACCGTTCGGCAGACTACTATTCCAACAACGAGCGGCTGCGCCGCATCATGAGCGCGCTGTCCATCGGCTTCGGCGGAGAGTCTTTCGCCGACATCACCGGCTACCTTCTGAACGGCTACGGCGTGGCGGATCCGTACATGTGCCTTGCCGATTTTGAGTCCTACCGCATGACGCACCAGACCGCCGTGACCAAGTACCGCGACCGTGCCGACTGGACGAGAATGTCGCTGCTCAATACCGCGCATTCCGGTTTCTTTGCCGCCGACCGCAGCATCCGTGAGTACGCGGAGCGGATCTGGAAACTCAAGCAGGTGCAGTAAGCGGGGGCGCCGGCAACGGCCATCTTCCCGGCAAGACCCACATTGACACGAGGTATTCTATGTTACCCAAAAATCCGGCGGAGGAAATTTCCTCCGTAACCTTTGAGAAATACGGCACGGGAGAGCGGGCGGGTGAAAACCTGACCCGCTTCGGTGCGTTTGCGTGGGGAGAGGTCGTCTCCCTGCGCGTGACATGCCCGCGGCGATTGGGCGCAACCGCCGTCGTACTGCGCATCAACCGCGACGGAGCCCTGCCGGAGGACAGGCCCTTCACCTTTCTGTCGTCGGATTACGAGCAGGGGCAGGACAGCTACGTACTGGATCTGGACACCGCCGCGCTTTGCGGGGTAGATGCAGGAGGGCGGCACGGCGGCCTTTTCTACTACCGTCTGCTGCTGGTGCGCAGCGGTGACACGCTGTTCACGGACAGCCGCAACAATGTGGATTTTTCCCTGGGGGCGGACGGCGGGCAGGCATTCCGGCTGCTGGTATATGACGGCAGCGACACCGCTCCGGATTGGTTCGGGCAGGGCGTCATGTACCATGTGTTTGTGGACAGGTTCCGGATCGGCGCGGGTCCCGTAAGCTATCCGACGGGAGAGAGGGGCGCCGTCATGGAAACCGACTGGGCGCACGGCATTCCGCCCTTTGCGGAGCGGCAGGGCGACAGCCTCCCCAACAACACCTTTTTCGGCGGGAATCTCTGGGGAGTGGCGGAAAAGCTGGACTATCTGGCGGAGCTCGGCGTGCGGGTTCTGTATCTCAGCCCGATCTTCCGCGCCTACTCCAACCACAAATATGACACGGGGGATTACCTCGCCGTGGACGACGGCTTCGGCGGGGAGGCGGCTTTGGACGCACTGCTGGAAAAAGCAAAGCGGTACGGGATTGCCGTCATTCTGGACGGCGTTTTCAATCACACGGGCGACGACAGCCGCTACTTCAACCGGTACGGCACCTACCCGGACACGGGAGCCTTTCAGGCACAGGATTCCCCCTACCGTGACTGGTACAGCTTCTCGGAGTGGCCCGCGAAATATGACTCCTGGTGGGGCATTCCCATCCTGCCCAAGCTCAACCATCGGAATGCGGACTGCCGCCGCTTCTTCACGGGTGCGGACGGTGTGGGAGCGCGCTATATCCGCCGCGGAATAGCCGGCTGGCGGCTGGATGTGGCGGACGAGCTGCCGGACGATTTCCTGGACGAATTTCATGCGTCCGTGCGTGCGGCGGGGGCGGACAACCCGCAAAAGCCCGTAATCATCGGTGAGGTGTGGGAAAACGCGGCCGACAAGACCGCCTACGGAAAGCGCCGCCGCTATCTGCGGGGCGGACAGCTGGACAGCGTGATGAACTACCCCATCCGCAGCGGCATTCTCGCCTTCGTATGCGATCGGGACGCGGAGATGCTGTACGATATACTGACAGAGCTGTACTCCTCCTATCCGCGTCCCGTCTCCGATTCCCTGATGAACCTGCTCGGAACGCATGACACCGAACGCATCCTGACCGTTCTGGGCAGCGAACCCGGAGACTACGACCGCTCCAACCGGGAATTGTCCGCGGCGCGCCTGTCTCCCGAAAAGCGGGACTCCGCCCTGCGCCTGCTGCGGCTGGCGTCTCTGCTGCAGTATACCGTGTTCGGCATTCCGTCCCTGTACTATGGGGACGAAATCGGGCTGGAAGGCTACCACGATCCGTTCTGCCGCATGCCCTTCCCGTGGGACGAGCTGGGCGATCCCGTGCGTGCCGGACTGCTGGAGCACTATCGGGCGCTCGGCGCTCTGCGCAGGCATCCCGCGCTGGCAAGAGGCGGATTTATGCTGTCGGATCACGGGGCGGACTGGCTGTCCTTCCGACGCTTCACCGAGTCGGGCGATGCGGAGTCCGGCGGCCGTGAGGAGCTCCTGATCGCCGTCAGCCGCAGCGGCAGCCTCGTGGAGTCGGATCTGCCGCAGGGGGCGGAGCTCCTGCTGTCCGTCGGCGGCGCATCCGCCGGGGGCGGACGGCTTCTGCTTCCTCCGGACAGCGGATGCGTGGCAAGACTGCCGTAAGAGACTGCCGTAAGCGGAAAAATTTCCTTGTTCCCCCTTTACTTTTTCCCGTTTCCATGCTATAATGACCGTGGTGCGGAAAAAGCGGAAAAGGGGGCGGAACATGCCGAACGATTACACCAAGGCTGCAATCAAGGCGGCGTTCATCAACCTTCTGAACGAGCGTCCGCTCAACAAAATCAGCGTCAAAAGCATTGTGGATGCCTGCAACGTCAGCCGCAACACCTTCTATTACCACTATCAGGACATTCCTTCCCTGCTGGAGGAAATCATCATGGATGCCGCCAACACGCTGACCCTGCGGCATGACACGGCGCTGTCCATGGAAACCTGCATTGAAAGTGCCTATGAATTCGCCAAGAACAACCGCCGTGCCGTGTACCACATTTACAATTCCATTGACAGAAACGCGTATGAGGATTTCCTCATGCGGATGTGCAGCCACACCGCCCGTCTGGTGGTGGACGAAATGTCCGCCGGCGGCAATGTCTCCCCCGATGACAAGGATGCGCTGATTTACTTTGCCAAATGCCAGTTTTTCGGGCTTTGCATGGACTGGACCAAAAGCGGCATGAACGACAACATCGTGGAAAAGTACCGGCGCGCCGTCCGTCTTCTGTCGGAGATTTCGCGCGGCGGATAGCCTTGCCCCGCAGTATGGCTTCATTTTTTATTACAATCCACCCCCCGGTGTCCTAAAATGTGACATCGGGGATTTTTTTGTCCATTGCGTCCCGGACGGTTTTTCTGTATACTACCCGGCGGAAGACAGAGGTATGCGGTTTTCCCGCAATGCCGTACGTCATAAAATGTAAAGAAGGAGGCTCGGCGATATGCATTCTGCGGTTCCCATGCGCATAGCGAAATTCGGGCATGTCTTTCTGGCGGCTTTTCTGCTCGTGTTGGGTTCCCTGCTGGTTGCCTGTCCGGATCTTCCGCGGGTGGGCTGGAAGTACGCCTGCGGCGTCTTCTTTGTCCTGCTGGGTGCTGTAAAGATAACCGGGTATCTCTCCAAGGATCTGTACCGGCTGGCTTTCCAGTATGACTTTGTCTACGGGCTTCTGCTTATCGGCATCGCGCTGATCTTTCTCATCCGTCCCACGCTGACGGTGGAGGCGACCGGACTTCTGCTGGGCATATTCGTCTTCAGCGACGGAGTCATCAAAATCCAGATTGCCCGCCACGCGAAAAGCTTCGGAATCACGGTCTGGTGGCTGATTTTCCTGCTGGCGATCCTGGCGACGGCAGGCGGACTCTTCATCGCCGTCTTCCCGACGGACAGCGAACGGTTTCTCACGCGGTTCATGGGCACCGCCCTGATTGTGGAGGCCCTCATGAGCGCCTGTACGGTTCTGTCCTCGGTCCGCGTGGTGGAATACACGGACACGCCGGACGTTAAGTAAATCCGCATCAACGAAAACGTTGTGGAGCAATAAAACCAAAAAAATCAAAATCAAAAAAAGAGAGGGTACTACCATGGATGCAACCGCTGTAAAGGCAAAAATCAAGGAGATGCTCTGCGATCGGCTGGGCATAGAGGCAGACGTTCTGGACTACGACACGCCCCTGTTCAACGAGGGTATCGGTCTGGATTCCATCGACTCGCTGGAAATCATTTCCGCCATCGACGAGGAGTACGGTGTCGCCATGACCGGCGTCGGCAAGGAGCACTTCAAGAATATCGACGCGCTGGCTGCCTACGTTGTAGCGCACACGGAGCAGTAAGGCCATGGCGGACAAGCAGATTCGGTGCGTGATCACAGGTCTTGGGGTCATCAGCGCCATCGGAGGAAACGTGGAGGAGTGCTGGGACAGCATCCTTGCCTCCCGCAGCGGCATTGCGCATACGAATACGCTGGATACCGCCAACTGCTATGCCGATTATGCGGCAGAGGTCAAGGGGCTGGAGGAGAACGATCCTTCCCTTGACCGGGCTGCCGCCCTCTGCCTGCGGGCGATGGGGGAAGCCCTGTCGGACGCAGGTCTTTCGGATTTCGGCAACAGTGAACGGGCAGGCGTTATCATGGGAAGCTGCGTCGGAGGCGGACGCAGTCTGGAACGGTATTACCGTGGCGGCAAGCACCGCGAGGATATTCTCAAGCTGCCGATTTCGGCCATTGCCAACCAGGTTGCGGGCGTCTGCCACGCCGGCGGCGTCGTAACCAATGTTGCCAACGCCTGCGCGGCGGGCACCATCAGCATTGCCTATGCCGCAGACCTGATCCGCGCGGACAAGGCGGATGTGGTGCTGGCGGGCGGAACGGACGGTTTCTCTTCGGTACCGTACGCCGGCTTCCTGTCCCTGCATGCGCTGGATGAAAATTCCTGCTCCCCCTTCAACCACTCCCACGGTATTACGCTGGGTGAGGGCGCGGGCGTTCTGGTCGTGGAATCCTATGAGCATGCCGTGGCGCGCGGCGCACACATCTATTGCGAGATTCTCGGCTCCGGCATCAGCAGCGACGCACATCATATCACGGCTCCCCGTCCGGACGGCGAGGGTCAGATGAGCGCCATCCGCGGAGCAATCGCCGAATCCGGACTTTCCGAGGCGGATATCGACTATGTAAACGCCCACGGAACCGGCACAGCCAAGAACGATGAGGCGGAATTCCTTTCCCTGCACACCATCTTCGACGGCAAGAATGACGGTCTGTCGGTGAGCTCCACCAAGGCCATGACCGGTCACTGCCTGGGTGCTGCCGGCGCCATGGAGGCTGTATTCGCCATCAAGGCCATGACGGAGAACATTGTTCCTCCCACCATCGGCTACAGCGAGGAGGATCTGGCGGTTCTGGCGGAAAAGGCAGGCAAGCTGGATTTCTGCCCCAATGTTCCGCACGCCAAGCAGCTGAACGCCGTTATGAACAACTCCTTTGCCTTCGGCGGAAACAACGCCAGCATTATCTTCGTCAAGCAGCCCGGAAAGCCGCACGCCCATCCCGACCGGAAGGACATCGTGCTGACCGGCATCGGTCTTGTCACCCCGCTCGGCAACGGAAAGACCGCCTATCTGGATGCCTGCCGCACCGGCGCTCACATCGAGGGTGCCGAAGCATCCTCCCATGTCACCACCGACGATTACAACGCGCAGGGGCTGAAAATGGCATTTTACCGCAAGCTGGATCATCTGAGCCAGATGCAGGCCGTATCCGGCATGGATGCCCTGCATGACGCCTCCTATACCGTAACCGATGAGAACGCCGGACGGATCGGTATGATTATCGGTACCTCCGAGGGTGCCGTCGGGCCGAGCTGCGATTTCCAGAACCTCATCACGCAGAAGGGCAACGCAGGCGGAAGCGCCTTCAAGTTCCCCAACACGGTCTATAACGCGGCAGGCGGCTATCTGTCCATCTGCTCGGGAATCAAGGGATACAATGTAACCGTGACAAACGGCAACCAGTCCGGTCTGCAGTCGGTGGCATACGCCATGCAGGTCATTCGGGACGGCCGTGAGTCCGCCATGATTGCAACGGGAACCGACGAAAACGACGCCATCCTGTCCGAGCTGTACCATACGCTGGGACTTGCCGCCTCCGAGCCCGTCGCCCCCTATACGGGAAAGGATGCCTTCTCGCTCTCCGACGGCAGCGTATCGCTGGTGCTGGAGACCGCCGATTCCGCCGCCGCGCGCGGTGCCTCCCCCTACTGCCGCGTATGCGGATACGGTATGGCACACAGCGATGTTCCGTTCGGAACGGTAGGCGGATCCTATGAGGGTCTCGTCAAGGCTGTCCGTGCGGCGCTTGCCGACGCGGGGCTGTCCGCCGGCGACATTGACGGCATCATCGGCTTTGCCAATGGCATGGACGAGGTGGATTCGCAGGAAACCGCCGGTCTGTCCGCCGTGTTTGATCTGTCCCGCGTCCCCGTTCTGTCCGTAAAGCAGCGGGCGGGTGAGGGACGTGCGGCCTCTGCGGCACTGGCACTGGCACACGGCGCGTTCCTGCTTCATGGCGACCTCGCCGCAGAGCCGGACGCCTACCTGCTGTCCTCCTCCGGTGAGGAAAAGACGGCGGTTAACGCCGCCTCCCTGCACCGCCTGCTGGCGGTTTCCTTCGCCGCCGGCGGTTCGTACACGGCGGTTGTGCTGGAAAAGAATTCCTGATTCGGCACGGATTTTCCCGCCCGCAACCGGCGGTTCCATACTATAACAGGAGACTTCACACCTATGAAAGTTGCAATCGTAACCGGCGCGTCCCGCGGAATCGGGCGCGCCTGCGCCCTGCGGCTGGCGCGCGACGGCTATACGGTCGTCGTCAACTATGCTCACCGTGAGGAGGAGGCCCGCGCCGTTCTTGACGCCATTGAGGCAGACGGCGGATCCGGTATGCTCTGTCAGGCGGACGTCTCGGATCAGGCGGCAGTCCGTGCCATGATGCGCGATGTCAGCAAGGCATACGGACAGATCGACCTGCTGGTAAACAACGCGGGAATCGTCCGCGACGAGTACCTGCTCATGCTTACCCCCGAGACGCTTGACAAGTGCCTTGACCTGAATGTCAAGGGCTACCTGTACTGCGCCCAGCAGGCGGTTCTCAAAATGTTCCGTAAAAAGAGCGGAGCCATCATCAACATGTCCTCGGTCAGCGGCACCTTCGCGCTGGCGGGACAGACGGTATACAGCGCGACCAAGGGTGCCGTCAACGCCATGACGCGCACCATGGCCAAGGAGCTTGCCCCCTACGGCATACGCGTCAACGCGGTGGCTCCCGGCTTTATCGCAACGGATATGCTGGATGCCTTGCCGGAGGAAAAGAAGCAGGAGTACCTGAACGCCATCCCGATGCACCGTCTGGGACGGCCGGAGGAGGTCGCCGAACTGGTCGCCATGCTGGCGTCCGACGCCTGCTCCTACATGACCGGTCAGATACTGACCATGGACGGAGGTCTTTCCCTATGATGAACATCTACAGCGTAAACCGCCATCTCAAGCAGCGCCCGCCCTTCCAGATGATCGAGCGGGTGCTCGAACTGACGCCCGGCGTATCGGCCGTCGGCACCAAGACAGTTTCCGCCAATGACCCGTGGTTCGCCGGGCATTTCCCGGGAACGCCCATCCTGCCGGGCGTGCTGATCGCAGAGACCTGCGCGCAGCTGTGCTCCCTGACGGTCGAGTCGGGGGCGGAGCAGGACGATCGGCTGTATGTGCTGCTCAAGATAGACAACTTCAAGTTTCTCCGTCCTGTCATTCCCGGAGACGTAATGACCGTGACGGTAACAAAAAAGAGCGGGGCCGGGCCGCTGATTTCCTTTGACGCGCAGGTAACGGTAGACGGTCAGCTGCGCAGCAAGGGAAGCCTGTCCTTCACTGCGATGGACAGAAGTCTGCTGGAGAGCAGCGGGGAGGTATCGGAATGACGGACATGAGTAAAGTCGCTTTCCTGTTTGCAGGACAGGGGGCGCAGACCGTCGGCATGGGCAGGGACTTTGCCGAAACCGTGCCGGAATCCGGCGCCGTGTTCTCCATGGGGGAAACGCTGCGCACCGGCATCACGCAGATCTGCTTCGGTACGGGCGCACCGTCGGACGGAGCCCTGCTGGGACAGACCGCCAACACCCAGCCCTGCCTGTTCCTGACCGATCTGGCGATTGCCGAGGCCTTCCGCGCGGTCGGACTGCTCCCGGCGGCGGTCGCCGGATTCTCCCTCGGCGAAATTCCGGCGGCGGCTTTTGCGGGCGTGCTCTCCTATGAGGAGGCGTTCCGCTTTGTCCTGCTGCGGGGCGAATCCATGGCATGGCAGTCCGGGCGGCATCCGGGCGGCATGGCGGCAGCCCTCAAGCTGGCGCCGGAGACCGTGGAAGAAATCTGCTCCCGCTTCTCCGAGGTCTGGCCCGTCAACTACAACTGCCCCGGTCAGGTGTCCTGTGCCGGCAGCGCGGCGGAAATCGACGATTTCTGCGCCGCCGTCAAGCAGGCAGGCGGGCGGGCGGTCAAGCTGCCTGTAAGCGGCGCGTTCCATACCCCCTACATGGCAAAAGTCGCCCCGATTCTCCGCGCGGCTCTGGACGGAGCGGATGTCTCCGCTCCCGCCATCCCCCTGTACGCCAACCGCACGGCTGCACCCTATCCCTCCGGGCATGACGGCATTCTGGACTGCATGACCCTGCAGGTCTGCTCCCCCGTCCGCTGGGAATCCACGCTGCGCGCCATGTGGGAATCCGGCATCACCACCTTCGTGGAGGTCGGCGCCGGACATACACTGACCGGCTTCGTTTCCCGCACGCTTCCCGACGCCCGCGCGCTCACCGTGAACGACATTCCGTCCTTCCAGGCTGCCTGCCGCGAGCTGCAGGGATAAATTTGTTTTCACCAAAGGAGGATCATCATGCCAGCTGCTGCCGAAACGGCATCTGCCGAAATTTCAAAAGAGAAAACCCCCTGCCGCTCCTGTCCGGGCTGTGGGGAAACCGTCCCGGAGGCGGATGTCCGCGCCAACGCCTTTATCTGCCCGCACTGCGGACATTATTTTCCGATGCCGGTCCGCGCGCGTGTCGCAAGCCTTGCCGATCCCGACAGCTTCAGCGAGCTCTTCGGGGAGGAATACTTTACAGACCCCCTGAACTTCCCGGACTACAAGGCGAAATATGACGCGGCAAAGAGCAAGAGCCGCGAGAACGAGGGCGTTCTGTGCGGAACCGCCTCAATCGGCGGGCATAAAACAGCGCTGTTTGTCATGAACCCCGCCTTCATGATGGGCTCCATGGGAACCGTCGTGGGCGACCGCATCACGGCTCTGTTTGAGTACGCAGCCGCAAACCGCCTCCCTGTCATCGGCTATACGGTATCCGGCGGCGCACGGATGCAGGAGGGCATGCTGTCGCTGATGCAGATGGCGAAAACCTCCGCTGCCGTCAAGCGGCACAGCGACGCGGGCCTTCTGTACATCGTCGGGCTGACCGACCCGACCATGGGCGGCGTTACGGCCAGCTTCGCCATGCTGGGCGATATCATCTTTGCCGAGCCGGGCGCGCGAATCGGCTTCGCCGGACGGCGTGTCGTGGAGCAGGTAACCGGCGAGACACTGCCCGACAGCTTCCAGACAGCCGAATTCCAGCTGAAAAACGGATTCATTGACGAAATCGTGCCGCGGAAGGAACAGCCGGAGCATCTGGCTCTTCTCCTGTCCCTGCACGGATATTGATTGGGAGGAACCCGTATTATGATGAATATGCAGAACACCGACACGGCGGCCCTCACGGTTTATGACCGCATCTGCCTGACCCGCAAAAACGGGCGTGCGACCGCCATCGACTACATTGAATCCGGCAGCATTTTCACGGACTTCTGCGAGCTGCACGGAGACCGAACCTTCGGAGACGATCATGCCGTCATCGGCGGCATCGCAAAGCTGGGTGACATGCCCGTCACCGTCATCGGTATCGACAAGGGCCGCGATCTGGCGGAACGGCTGGACAGAAACTTCGGCTGCGTTCTGCCGGAAGGCTACCGCAAGGCTCTGCGCCTCATCAAGCAGGCGGAGAAATTCGGCAGACCCGTCATCTGCTTCGTGGATACGCAGGGGGCAAACTGCGGCAAGGGAGCCGAGGAGCGCGGCGCGGGCGAAGCCATTGCCCGCAACCTGTATGAGCTGTCCGCCGTCCGCACGCCGATTATCACGGTTATGATCGGGGAAGGCGGCAGCGGCGGTGCGCTGGCGCTGGCGGTTGCCGACCGCGTATGGATGCTGAGCAACGCCTACTACTCGGTTATCTCCCCGGAATCCTGCGCCAGCATTCTGTTCAAGGATCCGAAGCGTGCCCCGGAGGCGGCCGAGCATCTGCACCTGACCGCCAACGACCTGCTGGAACTCGGCATCATCGAAAAGAAAATCGCCGAGCCCGACTTTGCGGATGAGGACGCGCGCCGTGTCTTCATGGAAAAGCTGGGTGAGGCGCTCCGCCATGAAATAAAGGTACTCTCCAGACTGGATTCCGACCGCCTGCTGGCGGAACGTACCGAAAAGTACCGCAAAATCGGGCGTTGCGACGCATACAGCGTTGCCGAGACCCCTGCTCCGCGGGCACACAGGTGGCTTTTCCATGGAAACTGATGCTCCCCGCCGTCTGCTGATTATCAACGCGAGCCCGCACAAGGCCGCCAGCACCACCATGCTGGCGACCAACGCCTTTGTGGAGGGCATGCGGGCAGGCGGTTCCTACGACTGTGAAACCGTGCACCTCTGCGCGCTGAAAATCACGCCCTGCACGGGCTGCCTGTCCTGCTGGGGACGCACGGAGGGGGAATGTGTCATCCGGGGGGATGACATACCCTTTCTCAAGCAGAAAATTCTCGATGCGAACGTGATTGTCTGCAGTTTCCCTCTGTACTATTTCGGCATGCCGGGACAGATGAAGGTGGCGCTGGACAGACTCCTGTCCCTCGTTTACGCCTATCACGGGCAGAATGCGCCGACCGACGGTTCCCCCGCGCATGAATTCCGCTATCCGATGGCGGGCAAGCGTCTTTTGCTGATATCCGGCTGCGCCTACAATGAAACCGATGTGGTATACGACCCGGTCAGCCGGGAATTCGATCTCATCTGCGGGAAGGGCAGCTATACAGCCCTTTTCTGCCCGCAGTTCAAAACCATGGCGGACCACGGCGGATCGCGCCTTGCCCGTATTCTCGCCCGCTTTACCGCCGCCGGGGAGGAGTACGCGCGGACAGGCGGTCTGACCGCCGAAACAATCCGTGCCGTCACGCGGCCGCCCTTCTCGCCCGATACCTACCGCACCATTCTGGAAAACGTGTGGGAAAAGGAGCGGGAGGCGGGAAAGCACAGGGAAAACCCTTAACGCAGAAAGGACTTACTCATGTCAGATAAAAGGATTGGCCTTGCGGTTGACCTGCTGGGTGCGGACACTCCGGAGGAGGAGCTGTGCCGGGGTGCCGTCCGCGCCCTCGCCGGAAATCCGGATCTGTTTCTCCATCTGTGCGGGCACGCCGAAGTAATAGAGGACGTGATCGCGGAATCCGGCGCCTCGGACATTGCCGGACGCTATGCCGTCATAAACGCTCCCGCCGCGCTGAGCAACAATGAGGACCCGATGCAGGCCTACCGGCGCACGGATGCCTCCCTGTGCGCCGCCATGCGGCTGGCGCATGACGGTGCCGCCGGCGGCGTAATTACCTGCGGCGCTACCGGCGCGGTACTGGTAACCTCCATCATGATACTGGGCAAGCTGCCCCGCCTGCGTCCCATTCTTGCGGTGGAGCTGACCAATCCGCGGGGAGAGCCTCTGCTGCTTCTGGACTGCGGCGCCAACATCGACAGCCGCCCGGAGCTGTACCCCTCCTTTGCCCGTCTGGGCGATGCCTACATGCGCTGCATCGGCTGCGCGGAGCCGCGCATCGCGCTGCTGTCCAACGGTGCCGAAGCCAAAAAGGGCTGCGAAGCCGTCAAGGCCGCACATGCCCTGCTGGAGACGCAGCCGATCCGCTTTGTCGGCAATATCGAGGCAACCAATGCTCTGCGGGGAACGGCGGATGTCATTGTCTGCGACGGGTTCCACGGCAATATCCTTCTGAAATCCATCGAGGGTTCCGCCAAGGCGGCACTGGATGAAGTTTCCGAACGGCTGACCGCCGCAGGGCTGAACTCTTCCGCCATAGCGGACATTCTGGCAGACGTCCGCCGCCGTTACGACTACAATACGCAGGGCGGTGCCCTGCTGCTCGGCGTCCGCAAGCCTGTCATGAAGGGGCACGGTTCGGCGACGGGAGAAGCCATAGAACACATGGCAGACCGCCTGTTCCGCCTCTGCGGCAATCGGTTCGCGGAGCGCGTGGCGGAAACGGTATAATCGGTTTCCACCCGCGCCAAAAGGGCACTCCGGATATCCGGAGTGCCTTTTGCTTTACGCTTTTATGTTTATGCTATGCCCGGCTGCCCGTCGGCGCCTCGTCCATGCGGCATTCGGTCAGTCTGCCGTTCTCCGCACGGAACGTGCGCACCTTGAATGCGCCGAAGCTGAGTTTTTCGAACACGCCCAGCTGCGGGCAGCATACGGTGCAGTCAGACGGTTTGTCGGTGGGGTTGAACAGCCGCAGCACGGTACCCTTGCCGTCATCCGCCCGTTTGCAGGCGGTCAGCACGACGGGCGCGGGCGATACCGTCAAAAACGGCATCTCGGCAGCCGCCGGCGACTGCACCCGCGGGCCGGCCGGAAACAGGTTGAGCACCATGGGC
>CAVDLN010000009.1:0-2708 GCA_963609805.1 Erysipelotrichaceae bacterium
ATTCCGGCGGCACCGCAGGTAAAAATACCGGGCAGCAGCTGAAGAACCGCCCGCCTGGTTTTGCCCAGATAGAAGTTGTGTACGCCGAGGCTGCCCAGGAAAATGCCGAGAATACCCGCTACCAGTTTGGATTTGTCGCTTTTGGGCTGTTCCAGCACAAAGCCGCAGTGCACGCAGACTGACTGTCCCGGGGCGACCGGCTGTCCGCAGTGCCCGCAGAAAGCCGTCCCTGTTCCCACTGCGAAACCGCAGCGCATACATACGGCTGTCCCGTCCGCCAGTTCGTTGCCGCAATTTCTGCAAAACATGCTCAATTCCTCCGTCTTTCTTTCTATGTAGTGGAGCACACCGGTGAAAATCGGCGTCCGGCATCATTATAGCACGGAGGGACGCAGGCTGTCAACAGCGTGGCACGGTTTTTTCCCCGCGAAATTTGCCGACATCTGTTTACAAACATACCGATGCGTGGTATACTTCTGTTCGGACGCGGCGGATGCCGCGCAGAGAGAGAGGGGGGGACGGCCGGAGAGCGGATATTCCCCCGCCGGGGGTCACAGTAAGAAAGAAAGAGGGAAAAAACATGGACGGCATACAGAACAGACCGCGCGCCGCATACGCCAACAACGGCGGTGAGGCGGGCATACGGCGCGTATACGACGACGCGACGCGCGCGGAGCTGGAGAAGCTTTTTGATTTCTATCCCGGCGTCTGCACGGCGGATGACATCCGTGCAGGCAGGATACCGGAGGCGCAGGTGCTGTTTTCCACGTGGGGAATGCCTGCCCTGCTCCGGGAGGAGTGGCAGGCTGCGGTGCCGCGGCTGGAGACCGTGTTCTACGGGGCAGGCAGCGCGCGGCCCTTTGCCGAGCCGCTTCTGTCCGCAGGGGTTCGCGTATTCAGCGCATGGCAGGCAAACGGCGTGCCGGTGACGGAGTACACGGTGGCACAGATACTGCTGGCAAACAAGGGCTTTTTCGGGGCGGCGCGCCGCTGCAGCCGTTCCCGCTCCGACCGCGGCGGGGCGGAGAAGTATTTCAAGTCCTTTCCGGGCAATTACGGCGCACCTGTCGGCCTTATAGGACTCGGTGCCATCGGCTCCGGTGTGGCCCGCCGACTGGTGCGGGATTACACCCTGACCGTATATGCGTATGATCCCTTCTGCACTGCCGGGCGCGCGTCGGAACTGGGCGTGCATCTCGCGGGACTGGAGGAGATATTCTCCGTGTGCCAGACGATTTCCAACCATACCGCCAACATCCCGTCGACACGCGGTCTTTTGCATTACGGTCTGTTTTCCCGCATGCTGCCAAACGCGACCTTTATCAATACCGGACGGGGGGCGCAGGTGGTGGAGGAGGACCTTGTCCGCGCGCTGCGGGAGGAACCGGGACGCACGGCGGTGCTGGATGTGACCGATCCCGAGCCGTCTCCGGACGGGCACCCGTTCTACGGAATGGATAATGTGATTCTCACTCCGCATATTGCGGGAAGCTTCGGGGCGGAATGCTTCCGCATGGGTGCATGGATGCTGGACGAGGCCAGACGCTGGAAGAACGGTGAACCGCTGCGCTTTGAGGTGACGGAAAAAATGCTCGAAACCATGGCATAATAAAAAGGGGATGAAAAATCCCCTTTTTGTTTCTGACAGCTGTCAGCCTTTCCGCAGCCCTTTCGGGAGATGGTTTTTCATGACGCCGCGGTCTGCCTTGCCCCAACCGAGCGGGAATCCGCCCACGGTCACAATGTACCACCCCGACAACTCCGCGGGGCAGGGAACCGTCTCCCCGCGCAGGTAGGCGGCGGTCTGCCCGCGGGCGGAGTCAGTTTCATACCGGTGTGTGTTGCCCGCCGGCGGCAGTGCCGCCATGGCCAGCGCATGCGCGGGCGTGAACCGTCCGCCCGCAATGCTTCCGAGCTCCAGTCCCGCACGCAGAACACGAAGACCGTCCAAATCCTGCGCGGTCAGGCCGCATTCCGCGGGCAGCAGGGACAGCGTGTTCCCGAACAGGCAGGGAATGCCCTCCGGAACAGAGCCCAGCACGCTGCGGGCAAAATCCTCAAACAGCTCCGATGCCTGCCGGAGACCGGCATTCCGCTCCGTACGGGCAGCTTTCCGTCCCGATTTATCCCGCCGATGCGGTGCGGCGGGAACGGCCGCGCTTTCCGTGTTCCGCCGGCGGAGCAGGACGGCGAAGTGCCCCTCCCCGTCGGCATGGTGCGGGAAAAGCCGAACGGCGCGGCGCAGGCTTTCGGCGTACTCTCCGCCTTCCGGTACCCAATCGGGTCTGCCGCAGTCCAGAAGCCCATTGGCAAGACAGGCAAGTACGGCGGGGGATTCCGGGGGGACGGTATCAAAGTCCGGATGCTCCCGCAGAAAAGTCAGAACGCTGCCTTCATCCTCCTCCGGCGCAAAGGTGCAGGTGGAGTAGACGATGGTGCCGCCGGGGGCGAGCATGTCGGCGGCGGTGCGGAGAATATCCGCCTGCCGCGCGGCGCACAGCCCGATATTGTCGGTTGACCACATCTGCATTGCCTGCGGCTCCTTGCGGAACATACCCTCGCCGGAGCAGGGCGCATCCACAATAATGCGGTCGAAAAAAGCGGGGAAGCGTTCCGCCAGTGCCCGTGGCTCCATATTCAGAACCAGCGCGTTGGGTATGCCCATACGCTCGATGTTGCCGGACAGGACGGCTGCGCGTCCCGCATGA
>CAVDLN010000009.1:2718-28920 GCA_963609805.1 Erysipelotrichaceae bacterium
GCTGCAAGCAGGCCCGTACCCCGCAGTGCGCCCGCCAGCTGCGTTGCCTTGCCGCCGGGGGCGGCACACAGATCAAGCACCCGTTCGCCCGGGCGCGGCGGGCAAAGCGCCGCCGGGATCATGGCGCTTGCCTCCTGAATATAGTAAAGCCCCGCATCGTGGTACGGAAGTTTTCCGGGGCGAAGCGACGGGGCGTCGGGGTAGTACCAGCCGTCGTCCGCGAAGGGTACGCGCTCCGAGAGGAAGGGCAGCAGCCCGCACACCGCATCCGGATTTTCAAGGCGGAGCGGGTTTATGCGCAGGGCGGGGTGGTGCGGATTTTCGTAGGACGCAAGGAACGCGGAATATTCCTCCCCGAGGAGGCGTTGCATGCGGTCGGCAAACCCTGCCGGCAGCATCTTTGTTTCCGGTTGGTTCATGCGCTTCCGTCCTCCTTCAGCATGACCTGATACACCTCGTTTTTGGGTACGCCGCGGTCTTTGGCGGCTGCCTTGACGGCATCCTTGCGGGACTGTCCCTGCTTTTCATAGTACGCAACATGGGCGGGAATGCTCATGTCCGCCCAGAAAGCGGGTGCATCCGCGGGATTCGCGCCGGCTACCACCAGCACATACTCGCCGCGCGGCTCATGCTCCGTGTAGTAGGCGGCCGCTCCGCCAACGGTCAGGCGAAGGATTTCCTCATTGCGCTTGGTCAGCTCCCGGCAGAGCGATATGCGCCGACTCTCACCGAAGACGGCGGAAAAATCCGAGAGCGTTTCCCGCAGGCGGTGCGGCGCCTCATGGAACAGCATGGTGCGCGTCTCGGATTTCAGCTCATTCAATCTGGCGGTACGCTGTCCTTTGTCCGTCGGCAGGAACCCCTCGAAGGTGAAGCGCCCTGTCGGCAGGCCGGACAGCGTCAGCGCGGTCACGCCCGCACAGCATCCGGGAATCGATGTTACGGGTATGCCGCGCTCGGCACACAGTCTTACGAGATCCTCTCCCGGGTCGGATATGGCGGGCGTCCCCGCATCCGTGACAAGGGCACAGGATTCGCCGGCTGCCAGCCGATCGCAGATCTGCCCGCCGCGCTCCCGCTTGTTGTGTTCAAAGTAGGAAATCATAGGCTTGCGGATGCCGAGACAGGCAAGCAGCTTGCCGGAGTTGCGCGTGTCCTCTGCGGCAATGAAATCCACACCTGCCAGCACAGCCTCTGCCCGGCGGGACAGATCGGCAAGATTGCCGATGGGGGTTGCCACCAGGTACAGCATGCCGGGAAGTATGCGGTTCTTTTCCTCGGCGGAGGAGGGGGACGGTTCGGAAAGCATGGGCGTACCTCTTTTCTCGGATGTATCGGTCACATTATAGCACGCGGGCGGTTCTGTGTCAACAGCCGTCTTGACCGACGTTTTCACAAAAAAAAGCGGCACCCGCATGCGGGCTGCCGCTTTCCTTACCTGTTCCGAATTACTTTGTGCAGGTGAGCACAATCGTCATGCCGTCGGAAACCTCAAAGGTCTGGAGAGACTCAATCTTTCCGGCCGAGCTTCCCTGCGCTTCGTCGTAGCCGCTCCATGTGCCTTCCAGATCGCCGATCTTGGACAGAAGGCCGGTGGAGGCGAAGCAGTTATCGGAGTCGTAGTCCTTAATGGCGCAGTAGAACTCGATAACGCTCTTCAGCGTGGCGTCGTTGCCTTCAAATGCCAGCGTTTCCTTGTCGACCTGCTTGTCGCCGTCCTTGATGATCAGGGTGACGCTTGCCTTGAACTTTGTGGCGACCGCCTCGGTTTCCGTCTCGGTAGCACCGCTTTCCGTATCGCAGGCGATAAAAGCACAGCTCAGCAGGCATACGGCCATGACTGCGGCCAGAACCTTCAAAATTTTCATAACAGACCTCCGCAAAAGAATTTTTGATGTGCCCATTATACAACACAAGGAGAAATTTGTCAACAGACCTGCACAATTTTTTACTATCTTACTAAAATCGTGACGGAATTTTGGCAATAATAACCAATCTGCACCTACGCAAAACGAAAACACGCCGAACCCGGATACAGAGGCGGTTTTCTCCGAAAAGCGTTGACAACACACGGAACGGATGCTATAATAGCCGTAATACAGGCAAGAAGGCCCCCCTCTCTCTCTCTGTATTTTCCGCAACGAAAGGAGAACAGTCATGACAGAACTGCAGCGCCTGCGGAACCTCGAGGTTCCCGCCGGTCCTATCGACTGCGTACTGGATACCGACACCTACAACGAAATCGACGACCAGTATGCGCTTTCCCTGATGGTCAAGAGTCAAAAGCTTACTCTGCGTGCCATTTATGCCGCCCCGTTTTTCAACTCGCATTCCACATCGCCGGAGGACGGCATGGAACGCAGTTATGACGAGATCATGAACCTGCTTACCCTGATGGGGGAGGAATCCCTGAAGGAGCATGTGTTCAAAGGATCCCGCACCTATCTGCCGGACGAAAAAACGCCGGTTGAAAGCCCGGCCGCCCGCCATCTGTGCGAGCTGGCCATGACATACAGCGCGGACGCTCCCCTGTATGTGGTTGCCATCGGCGCCATAACCAATGTCGCCTCCGCACTGCTTATGCAGCCGCAGATAGCCGACCGCATTGTGCTTGTCTGGCTGGGCGGGCACTTTGAAACGTGGCCGGACACGCGGGAATTCAACCTGTTTCAGGATGTCGCCGGCGCGCGCGTTGTGTTCGGATGCGGCTGCCCGCTGGTGCAGCTTCCCTGCATGGGGGTTGTGTCCTCCTTCTATGTGACGGGTCCCGAGCTGCGCACATGGCTTTCCGGAAAAAACGCGCTCTGCGACTACCTGGTCAGGCACACGGTAGAGGAAGCGGAGGCCTATGCCGCCGGGCGCGTGTGGAGCCGTGTTATCTGGGACGTGACGGCTGCGGCGTGGCTTCTGAACGACAACGACCGCTTCATGCTTTCCCGCCTGATTCCGGCGCCTGTGCCGGAGTATGACGGACGCTGGGGACAGGCGCCCTATAACCACCTGATCCGCCAGGTGACGCATATTCACAGGGACGCTCTGATGGGCGAGCTGTTCCGCATTCTGGCGGAGTAACGGCTCGTGCGGATTCTGTATACGGGTTTTTCCCCCTTCGGCGGGGAGACGGTAAATCCGGCATGGGAGGCTGTCCGCCGCCTGCCGGATACGGTGGCCGGCGCGCAGATTCTGCGCATGGAGCTGCCGACATCCTTCCGTGCCTCGGGGGATCTGCTGGCGTCGGCGATGGAGCGGCTGTGCCCGGATGCCGTTATCTGTGTGGGACAGGCGGGCGGACGCGCCGCCGTCACGCCGGAGCGCATTGCCGTAAATCTGATGGATGCCGCCATACCCGACAACGACGGATTCAGACCCGTCGATATGCCGATCTGTCCCGGCGGACCCGCCGCATACTTCTCCACGCTGCCCCTGCGCCGTATTGAGGCGGCTGTCCGCGCGGAGGGAATTCCCGCGGCGTTGTCCTGTTCGGCCGGTACGTATGTCTGCAACTGCCTTATGTATCGGCTGCTCGGATTTGCCGAGCGGAGCCGGACACCCGTGCGCGCGGGCTTTATCCATGTTCCCTACGCGGAGGAGCAGTGCGCCGGAAAGCCGGACGGGACGCCGTCCCTGCCGCTTTGGCAGATGGTGCGGGCGCTGACGGCTGCGGCTGCCGCAGTGGCGGATGCGGATACGAAAAGTCCCGATTGAGAAAAAATTGCGGAAAAGTATTTACAAAGCGCCTGCTTTGTGCTAAAATAATTCCGAATAAAGAATTCGGAGGGAAAAGCATGAAACAAAACCGGCAGGAGACATACCTTGACCGCATCAAGGCCATCAAGAGCGAACGCAAAATCACCAACGATATGCTGGCGGAAATGACGGGCATCCCGCTCGGTACCTTGTCTAAGCTGCTGGCGGGCATCAGCGATTCTCCGAAACTCTCGAATATAGTCGCCATCAGCGAGGCGCTGGACTGTTCACTGGACTACCTCATCACGGGTGTCCCGCGCAATACCAACAACTGCACCCTGACGGAGGATGAACTGCTGCTTGTCGGGAATTACCGCCTGCTGGACAGTCACGGACGTTCGCTGGCCGACACCGTCATCAGTATGGAGCTGGACAGGGTTATCCGCCAGCAGACAGATGCCGCAAGCCGGGACGCGACGGCAAGCAGCGCGGAGAAACAGACGGCACGGCGAACCGTATCGCGGGGGCGCAGGCCGTACGCGGCGAAGGTCCGACCGGCTGCCGCAGCGGAGGGAGCGGCAAAACTGCTGCGCCTGCCGGACGGAGGCAGTGCGGAGCAGGGAGGCGCCGGGACTTCCCGACGGCGCATTGCGCTGTATGATCTGCCGGTATCCGCCGGCGTCGGGGAATTCCTGTCCGATGCGCAGGCAACCGAGATCAGCATCCCGGATGTAGCGGGCACGGCGGACGCCGATTTCGCGCTGCGTATTGCGGGAGACAGCATGGAGCCGGGTTACCTTGACGGCGACATTCTGCTTGTCCGGCGGGCAGAGTCCGTGGAAAAGGGAGAGCTGGGAATTTTTGTGCTGGACGGATGCGGGTATTTCAAGAAGTACGGCGGAGACTGCCTGATTTCCCTCAACCCCGCCTACCCGCCCATCCCGCTGAAAAACTTCACGCGGATTTCCTGCTGCGGCCGGGTCGTCGGACGGATGCGGAAACGCTGATTCTACCGGCTTCTCATGAGAAGCACGGCAGGGAGGAAAGCAACCGGTAGGTGCTTTCCTCCCTGCCGTGCTTTTGCGTCCGCCGCAGGAAAGACGAAAAAGGAACAGATACCCTGTTTGCGTAACCGGAACTTTCCAAACGTGCACTCGCAGGTTGCGCAAACTTTTGCTTTCTGTTGGTTGAAAAAAGCAGAGGAATTGTATATAATACAAAGGAATGCAGCCGTGCGGGTTTTCCCGCGCGGGTATCCAACAGAAAAGCGAGGTATTGCGGCAGCATGACGATCGGTGAAAAAATAGCGAATCTGCGCACAGCGGCGCATATTTCCCAGGAGCAGCTTGCGGAGAAACTGTCGGTTTCCCGTCAATCGGTATCCAAATGGGAGGTCAATCAATCCCTCCCGCAGATAGAGAATATTCTGACCCTCTGCAGGCTGTTCCGCGTTACCGCGGACGCGCTCCTGCGGGATGATATATCGCTGTTCGGCGACGTGCCGGGACAGAAATCGTCCATCAATGAGACGGGCGGCGGGAATCGGTACTTCGGAACGGACGGTTTCCGCGGGGAGGCCAATGTTACCCTGACCGCCGAGCACGCCTACCGCGTGGGGCGCTTTCTGGGCTGGTACTTTGCCTCGCCGCTGTCCGGGTTTCATATGCCCAATTACCGTCCGCGGATTCTGATAGGGAAGGATACGCGGAGGTCAAGCTATATGCTTGAGTATGCCATTGCGGCGGGGCTGACGGCATCCGGCGCGGATGCCTGCATGCTGCACGTGACCACGACGCCGAGTGTTTCCTATGTGACGCGGACGGACGAATTCGATTGCGGCGTCATGATAACCGCATCGCACAACCCGTTTTACGATAACGGAATCAAGCTTATCAACCGCTACGGCGAAAAGCTGGACGACGGCACGACCTCCCTTGTGGAGGCATATCTGGACGGAAACCTGCAGCGTCTCGGTCTGGAAGGAGACGATCTGCCGCTGGCGCGCCGCGAGGCGGTCGGCAGCATCGTGGACTATGTGGCGGGGAGAAACCGCTATGTCGGATACCTGATCTCGCTGGCGTCGCATTCCTACCGGGACATGAAAATCGGCCTGGACTGCGCCAACGGCGCCTCATGGATGATCGCCAAGGCCGTTTTTGAGGCATTGGGCGCAAAGACCTACCTGATCGGCGCCTCGCCGAACGGGCTGAATGTCAACGACGGGTGCGGTTCCACGCATATCGACGCGCTGCGGCGGCATGTTCTCGACAACCATCTGGATGTCGGCTTTGCCTTTGACGGGGACGCGGACCGATGCATTGCGGTGGACGAGCAGGGGCAGGTCGTGGACGGCGACCGTATTCTGTACATACTGGCGCTCCGATTGGCGGCGCGCGGCGCGCTGGGCGGCGATACGGTTGTCTGTACCGTGATGTCCAACTCCGGACTTTTCAAGTCGCTGGAGGCAGTCGGCATCTGCTGCGAGCAGACGCCGGTCGGAGACAGATTCGTCTATGAGTGCATGCAGCGCAACGGGTACAGTCTGGGCGGCGAGCAGTCCGGGCATATTATCCTGAAAAAGTACGCGACAACAGGGGACGGCCTGCTGACAGCCATCATGCTGGCCGAGGAAATGCGCGACCGCAAATCCCCGCTGTCTCAGCTGGCCGCGCCGGTTATGCTTTATCCGCAGACTGTGCGGAGCGTGCGGGTGACCGACAAGGCGGCCGCCATGGCGGATCCCATCATCCGCGCCGAGTTCGAGGCGGTCAATCGCGAGATAGGCGGCAACGGGCGCGCCCTTTTGCGGGCAAGCGGAACCGAGCCGGTTCTGCGCATCATGCTGGAGTGCGAAACGGAGGCACTCTGTACGGTCTTCACGGACCGCATTGCCGAGGTTATCCGCAAACGCGGGTATTGCTGCGGGTGAGCGGGGAAGGCCCTACCCGATGGTTTCGGCAGGATTGTCCGCTTTCCATTCATCGGCCAGAATCGAGCAGGTGCCGATGGTACGGTAGACGCCGTCTGTTTTGACGGAATCCCGCGCCCAGCCCTCAAAGCGCATGCCGACCCGTTCCATCAGGCGACGGGAGCGGTCATTGCCCTGCATGAAGTGCGCCTCCAGACGGTGCAGATTCAAACGTCCGAACCCGAAGCGGATTACCTCCCGGACTGCCTCGGTCGCCAGACCCTGCCCGCACCAGTCCGGGTTGAGAACATAGCCGATTTCGCCGGAGTCCGAGGAGAAATTGAAGGAGGTGAAGCCGCAGGAGCCGATCATGCGGCCTGCCTCCCGGCAGACTATCGCCCAGTCGAAAAAATCCCCCGTGCGGTAGCGCTGCCCTATGTATGTCAGGTACCGGCGGGTGTAGTCTATGTTCGGGTGAGGCGACCACAGGAGATACCGGGTGACCTCCGGTCGGCAGGAATAGTCATACATATCCGCCGCATCGCTGACGCGCATGCCGCGCAGGGTCAGACGAGGGGTTTCCAACGTCGGAATGCGCGAGAACAGGCGGTAGATGGTTTCCTTCTTCATGATGGAGAGGCTCCTTTTTTGCCCCGGGAACCGCTGATTTATCGGGCGGTTCCCTTGTCGTATTTGCCTGTCATTATACTATTTTTTGCACGACGGCGCAAGAGGATTCGAAAAAATTTTTGGTACTTTTGCCGTCGGCATTTTTGCCGTCGGCATTTTTGCCGTCGGTACCTATGCCGTCTCCCCGGACGGGACGGAAAAATTTTTTCGGGGGCATCCGTTTTGCGCGGCCGCCCTTGCTTTTTTTGCCGGAATGTGGTATACTGTAGCGCGAATTTAACCGAAAGGCAGCTGTATACATTGAAAACATTGCAAAAAAATCCCTCTGCCGGGATACTGAACGAAAAGAAGCTGTTCATATTCGATATGGACGGGACCATCTATCTCGGGAAAGTGGTGTTCGATTATGCCATCCGCTTTATCCGGAATCTGCGCGCGCACTGGCGCCGCGTGCTGTTTTTCACCAACAACGCATCGCATTCCACGGCCTTCTATGTCGACAAGCTGGCACGGCTCGGCTTTGAGCCGACGGCCGGGGAGATTATGTCCTCCGCCGATGTCACGGTCGCCCATCTGAACCGCCACTATCCCGGAAAGACCGTGTATCTGGTCGGCACGGAGGAGCTGAGCCGGCATTTCCGGGAGGCGGGTGTCCCCCTGCTGACAGGGGAGGAGGAACGGGCGGACATTGTTGTGTCCAGTTTTGATACCGAGCTGACATACCGCAAGCTGTACAATGCCTGCCGCTTTATCCGCGGGGGATCGACATACATCTGCACGCACCCGGATCTGAACTGCCCGACCGACACCGGTGCCTTTCCGGACAGCGGCGCGGTGGCGGCGTTTATCACCGCTGCCACGGGTGTGACACCGCGGTTTCTGGGCAAGCCGTACGGCGAGGTGGTGGACATGATCGAGCAGGTTACGGGCATTGACCGCCGGGATATGTGCATTTTCGGCGACCGCCTGTACACCGATATCGCTCTGGGCACGCAGCATGGCGTGACGGCCGTGCTTGTGCTGACAGGCGAGACGGGAGAGAAAGATCTTGCCGATGTTCCGGCGGACGAACGTCCCGATATGGTATATGATTCGCTGGACGACACCGACCGCGCCATGTTCGGCACGGAAGAGGAAGCAGGCCATGGCGTTTGATGCGGGGATGCTTTCCTGCATGGTGCACGAGATTCGCAAGTCCGCGCTGGGCGGCAGGATCGAGCGGGTCATGCAGCCGGAGCGGGACGAAATTGTGCTGCAGGTGCGATCCTTTGAGGGCGGGAGACGGCTGCTGATCAACGCCGGAGCCAATCCCCGTATGGGATTTACGGCACTTTCCCGTGAGAATCCCCAGCAGGCTCCCATGTTCTGCATGCTGCTGCGGAAGTATCTGACCGGTGCGCGGCTTGCGGATGTCGTGCAGAACGGCTTTGAACGGGCGGCGACGCTGACCTTCGATACGCGCGACGAGATGGGCTTTGCCTGCCGGCGGTACCTGATAGCGGAGATTATGGGGAAGTACTCCAATCTGATTTTCGCCGAGGATGCGGTCCCGGACGCGCCGGACGGACGGCTGCGCATTGTGTCCGCGCTGAAGGCGGTGGATTTTACGACCAGCTCCCAGAGGCAGATTCTGCCGGGCATGATTTACGAGAACCCGCCCGCGCAGGACAAACGGAATCCGCTGACGGAGGATTTTGACGGTTTTTCGGCGCAGTATGCCGCCGAGTCACCCGATCGGCCGCTTGACAAATTCATTCTGAACCGCTATTGCGGCATTTCGGCGGCTGTTGCGCGCGAGATGGTATTCACCGCGACAAGACATACCGACACTCCCGCGCGGTACGCCGATGCGGCGACGCTGTTGAGCGGGTTTGAGGCTGTCATGAGGCGGATTCGGGAGAATGAGTACGCACCCTGCCTTGTGCTGGACGGCGGAAAGCCGGCGGAGTATGCATTCCTGCCGCTGACGCAGTACACGTCATGCGAGGTTTGCCCGTTTTCGGAGGCATGGAAACTGCTGGACGTCTGGTTTGAGAGCCGGGACAGGGAGGCGCGCCTGCATCAGCGTGCATCGGACATCCTGCGCCTTCTGACGCATGCCGAGGCGCGTATCCGCAAGAAGCTGGACATCCAGCGCGCGGAGCTTGCCGACTGCGAAAAGGCGGCGGCCTACAAGCGGGACGGCGACCTGATCACAGCCAATCTGTATCGGCTGGAGCGCGGCGCGGAGCAGGTTGAACTGACGGACTACGACAGCTGGGACGAGGAGACGGGCGGGTACGGCACGGTGACGGTTCGTCTGGACAGACGCCTGACGCCCGCGGCGAATGCGCAGAGGTACTACAAAAAATACGCGAAGGCGCGCAATGCCCGTGTCGAGCTGACCCGGCAGATAGAGCTCGGCGAGCAGGAGCTGTTGTATGTCTATACCATTTTCGATTCCCTGACGCACGCGGAGACCACCGCCGATCTGGCGGAAATCCGTGACGAGTTGTACCGCTCCGGCTACGCCTCCCGCATGAAGGGGTATGTCGCGCCGAAGAAGCAGCCGGCACCCGTCTGCGCGAAATTCCGTACACCCGGCGGGTTTACGGTTCTGTGCGGGAAAAATAACCTGCAGAATGAGCATATCACGCACAAGCTGGCGCAGAAGAACGACTACTGGTTCCACGCCAAGGGCGTTCCCGGATCGCACGTGCTGCTTGTGACCGACGGACGGGAACCCGGTGACGCGGACTTCACCGCCGCCGCCTGCATCGCGGCGTATTTCTCCAAGGCGGCAGGCGGTGCGCAGGTTCCGGTGGATTACCTGCTGGCCAAGAACGTAAAAAAGGTTCCCGGCGGGAAACCGGGGTTTGTCATCTACCATACCAATTGGACTGCCTATGTTACGCCCGATGCGGACAGCATTGCCGCCATGAGGGAATAACGGAGAAGGGGTGTCGGGAAACTCCATTGAGTTTCCCGACACCCCTTCTTTGTATATGCAAAAAGATGTCCGGATGCCGCTTGCCGCGGAGCCACTCCGCATGCGGAGTTACTCTACGTGGAAGTCCGTTGCGTACACTGCCGCGAGGTCATCCCCGGCGGCGATTCCCAGACGGTACAGCCCGTCGGAGGGAACGCGGAAGGAAAGCTCTCCGATCTGCCATTCCTTTCCCTTGAAATATCCGCACGGGGTCTGGAAGAGCGGGACATCCGCGACGGGTGCGCCCTGTCTGTCCCGTACAAAGGCGGTAAACCCGCCCGCCGCACGGTAGCGGAAGGTCATGCGGTGCGTCCCCGCGGTCAGGTGCAGCCCCTGCCACAGGTCGCAGTCCCGGCCCGGCAGCTTGCGCAGGCTGCCGCAGGCGACACCGTACAGATCTACCTGCCGCACCGCCTCCGGGGTGGTATATGACCAGTTGGACAGGCCGGTCACCCAGCCCGGGTTGCGCTCCGCCGGACGGCGGAGAAAGCTGCCGTATTCGAAATCCGAAGGACTGCGCAGCCCGCAGTCGCTGTCGAGATTGGTGATGCGCAGGTTGTCAATGCCGAGCGGACTGCGGAATTCGCATTGATGAATGCTGAGATTCTTGACCGGAGAAAAATCGTCCGTTTCCGAACAGTCAAAGGGGAACACGCCGTAGTAGGGGTTGTCCGTCCAGCCGCCGATGGCGAGCCGCCCCTCCAGTACGGTATCGAACAGGCGTATGTCGTTCACCTCAACCAGAGACAGATCGGGTGAATCCGTCCCCCAGATGCAGAAGGAAATGGCGCTGGCGGTGAAGGTGTAGCAGCTCAGTCTCGAGTGGATCAGGTCAATGTGATGGGTTCCGTGGTCCCAGCCCGGATGGGCAAAGTACCACAGCATATCGCGCGGGTCGTTGTAGTTGGCGGACAGGCAGATGCCGTCGTCGTTGTTGTTCATCATGATGCGGGCGAACACAACGCCGTCCGAGCCGCAGGGCCAGATTCCGTCCGCGCCGGTGCATTTGGATTCATCCAGCCGGACACCGCCGACATAGACGCTCCTCATGCTGTTGAGAATCAGGTAGGGCGCACTGGACCGTATGACGGATACATCGGTGATTTCCACGTTTTCGCACTCGCTCATGCCGATCGGAATGATGTGCATTCTGTCGCAGCAGCCGATGCACACATTGTCGCCGATAAAGCGGAAATAGCCGTCCCGGCTGCGGCTCTCGGTATCGCACATCCGTATGATGCCGCCGCCGGTGATGCGGATATTGCTCTCACGGTAGGCGTATATCAGAGGGAAATTGCCGGAGGAGTGATTGGCGGGCCAGTTGACGCCTGTCATGGATACATTGTGTCCGAAGCGCGGCAGAATGCGGTAATGCGAAGGGTTGTCCGACTGCCACAGCACCGCCCCTGCCGGAATGTGCAGATCCGTGCTGCCGTGCAGACGCAGGTTTGTCACAAGATACCGCCTGCCGTATCCGGAGTCGCAGTCCGGCGTATTGTCGGCAGGCAGCAGGACGCTTCCGCCGCCGGCGGCGGAACAGTCGTCCAGGGCCGCCTGAATGGCTGCCGTGTCATCGGTATACCCGTCGCCGCGCGCTCCGTATGCGGTCACATCGAATACCCGATCCGGCAGGGAGAAGGCGTACGGATTTTCCCCGCAGAAGTCCCGCCAGTTCGATATGACGGCGCGGTTGCGCAGCGGCAGCCGGCTGCCGTCCGATGTCACCACGGCACCGATGAACTGGGACGCCAGTCGGGTTACGCGTCCGCGGTACAGCGGCGCCGTCAGTACGGCGTGTCCGTCGGGCGTCAGCCGGGCCGACGCGATGCAGTCCAGCTTTTCCAGTGCCTCCGTGTCGTCGCCGATGACATCCAAGAATCCGTCATAGATGCGCAGTTCGGCACCCGCCAGCGCGGGATCGGTGTCGCAGGTGAACAGAATAAGCTGCGCCGTCGGGTCGGCGGTGCAGGTCAGAAAACCGCCTGCCGTACGGCGGACCGGTTCCTCCTGCTCGAAGCCCAGCTTATACAGCCGCAGGGTGCAGGGACGGTCGGGTATCAGCTTCAGTCCGGTCAGCCGGCGCGGGTCATGCAGGCCGCCCTGCGTCCCGGGTAGATCGGACAGATTCAGAAACAGCGTGCGGGGACGGCCGACGCCGGACAGCGCAAATGTTTTGCGGTTTTCCGGCAGAAATTCCGTCCTGTCCTCGGTGCGGAAGGCAACCGTCAGCGAAAGCTCCGGGCAGTCCGCCTCCATGCGCATAAGCAGGGTATTCTTGACGGGCAGGAAAATGTCGCACAGCGTGTCGGCGGCATCCGTCAGGTCCGGCAGGGTAATGACGGCACCGGCGGAGCAGACCGCGGTCAGTACGCCGCCGCGATGGCTGAGCACGGCGTTCTCGGCGGAGAACAGGCATTCCATGCCGCTGCCCTTCAGGGTGAAATCAACCTCCATGCCCGCGTCCACGGTATCGAGCTTGATAACGCGCTGCCATTCCGTCACGGGCTCGTCAATGAAGTATTCAAACCGAATGGCCTCTACCGAGGAAAGCACCGCCTCACCGGAAAAGTTGGCGAATATGCGGTTGAAACCGTAGTCGGAGAGCTGAACCGTGCGGCCGGCACTTCCCGCGCCCAGCAGGGTAACGGTCAGGAAGGAGCGGCTGACCAGCTGGGGGTCGGGGCGTTCCACAAAGTGCATGTTTTCCTTGATTTCACGGAAATATTCGTCGGTTATCTCCCCGTCATAGGCGGAAAAGGAGAAGTTCAGGGTAGGAGACGTGCGCAGATCGGCAGGGGCGGCCAGCCTGCACAGAAACGACATGCGCCGGCAGACGGTTCCGTCCTCCTGCTCCGCGGCGTGCAGACGCAGTGCATGGGTTCCGCGGCTGTTCGGACTTTTCGGAAGTTCACAGACCGACAGTCCGTCAAGACCGCCGAGAATTTCCGCGCGCCCGGCGGCGGCTTTATCGGAGAAATCCAGAAGAGTACGCCGATTCTGCAGGAACAGTCGGCGGCCGGAAACGGCGTTTCCGGAAACGGGAATATTCATGGGGATACCTTCCTTTCCCTCAAATCGTTCAGCTGTCCTTGTCCTGCTTGCTGCGGGCAATGATTTGCTCAGGCATTCCCCGGCACAGCTCCAGCACGCGGCGGATGCTGTCAAGCGCATTTTCGGGCATGCCGGAGGCAATCCAGTCCAGCGACAGACCGAACAGCTCGCATTTCAGAAACCGTATGGCAATGGCGCGATCCGCCTCGCTGACGATGTTCTTGCCGAAGGCGGTGTCGAGATAGGTGCCGACGATGTATTCGCACAGCTTCATGTAGTAGCTTTCGTATATGTCCCGGTTGTCGGAGTTGTAGATGTGCAGGACGGCTTTGCGGTTTTCGCGCGCAAAATGAAAGGCCACCTGCAGACACTCGTCCAGCGAGTTTATGGTGGGGTACTGCTCGATCAGGGAATCTACCTCGTCCTTGATAATCTCGCCCAGCAGGGCGGGAATATCCTGATAGTGGTAGTAGAAGGAATTGCGGTTGATTCCGCAGTCCTCCACAATGCTCCGCACGCTGATTTTGTTCAGCGGCTGCTGGTTGAGCAGCTTGAGAAACGAGGCTTTGATCGCCTGTTTTGTGAAGTTCGGCATGGGGTGGGACGCTCCTTTCCGCCTCCCGCCGCGGCGTGCTTGTCCGGGCGGGGACTTCGGCCTGTTCGGCTCATTATAGCACGGAATCGCGTCGGGTGTCAAGGGGAGAAGCAACATATTCGCCTGTCTGCGGAGGCGGTTCGGGGGGAGTTCCGTACTTGACAACACGCCGGAAACGCGGTATAATACCGGTGAGATATCCGAATGACACAGGAAAAGGAGATGCCACCGATATGGAAAAGAAACTGATTGTACTGGATCCCGGTCACGGGCAGTTCGGCAATGAGTACCCCATTATGAAAGGGAAATACGAGGGGACGCAGAATTTCCGGCTGGCGCAGCACCTGAAGGCGGCGCTGGAGGCACGGGACTTTGACGTTCTGCTGACAAGAAACGCCGTGGAGGAGGATCCGTCCCTTGCCGCGCGCGGCGGACTCGCCGGGGAGAAGAACGCCCGTATGTTCCTTTCGCTGCACTCCAATGCGCCCGGCTCCGCCACGCCGCCGGAACGCTACAACCTTGTCCGCGGCTCGGAGGTATACTATTCGCTTTCGGATGAGGAGAACAATGCCCGTCTGGCGCGGGCTCTGAACCGTGCCGTTGTGGAGACCATGCACACGGAGGACAGAGGCATCAAGACCCGCTCCTACCCGGATCAGCCCGGCGTGGATTACTACGGCGTTCTGCGCGCCGCCGCAGCGTCCGGCTGCCATACGGCCATGCTGATTGAGCACGGCTTCCACACCAATCCGGAGGACGCGGTTTTCCTGACCGATGAGGACTGCCTGGAACGTCTGGCGAATGCCGAGGCAGACGTGCTGCTGGCAATGCTTTGACGAAATTCCGTTGTACCGCAGCTGACAGCAGCAGAAAAGCAGAAAGAGGAAGAAAGCAGCATGCCAATCCGTATTCTGGCAATCGGGGACATTGTCGGCAGGCGCAGTGTCCGGTACATCGGGGAGCAGCTCCGAAAACTCCGTGACCGTCTGAGCGCCGACTTCACCGTCGTCAACGGAGAGAATGCCGCCGAAATACACGGCATCTCGGCGCAGGATGCGGAGGATATCCTTGCAGCCGGAGCCGATCTCATTACGCTGGGCAACCACGCCTTCGGGCAGCGCGATATCGGAACTTTTCTGGACGATCACCCCGACCGCATCATCCGCCCCGCCAATTTTCCCGCGCAGTGCCCCGGTATGGGCCGGACATATGCCGAGGTACGCGGCAGGAGAATGCTGTGCGTCAACCTGTCCGGGACGGTGCATATGGACGAGCTGGACAATCCCTTTACGGCCATGGAGCGCATTCTGGCGGCGGAGAAGGGAAAGTATGATATCGCCATGCTGGATTTCCATGCCGAGGCGACCTCGGAAAAGGCGGCAATGGGACGCTTCCTGGACGGCCGGGTGCAAATCGTGTTCGGGACGCACACCCATGTCGCCACGGCGGACGAGACGGTGCTGCCGGGCGGGACGGGATATATCACGGACCTGGGTATGACGGGCCCCGACGGCGGGGTGATCGGCACGGAGGCGCGTGCCGTCCTGTACCGCATGACCACCAGAATGCCGACGCGCTTTTCGGTGGCGGGCGGCAACGTGGTTGGACACGGCGCGCTGTTCACGTTGTCCGACACGGCGCCGTACGCCTGTCTTCGCACAGAGAGAATTGTATTCTGAAAAAGAGGGTGTTGAGAACTCATTTTGAGTTCTCAACACCCTCTTTGCCGTTATTTGCTATTTACTGTTCCGTCCCTGCGCCGTGCTTCCGCCTGCGGGAGAGGACGGCTCCGGCCGCCGTCATGGCGGCGATGCCGCTCATCGCGCCGCCGAGGGAGGAGGAACAGCCCGCATCCGCGGGATCGGCGGTTGTGCCGCTGTCGGCAGTGTCGGTTTCCGCTGCCGCAGCCGAGTCAATGCCGCCTTCCCCGGAGGAAGTCTCGCTCACGGATTCGGATGCCGTTTCCGTGACTGTTCCGGTTTCCGTTTCAGTCTCTGTCGCTGTCTCCGTATCGGTTTCCGGTTCTGTTTCGTCGGGCGTTTTCAGTGTCAGCACAAACTGCGCGGATCCGATCCACTCGCCCTTGTCATAGCTGCGTCCGCGGATAACCAGATAGTTCTCATACAGGTAGAGGTAATAGCCTTCCGATCCGACAATGCCGACATTGGTTGCCATGCAGCTGTCGTCCCACAGATAGGCGCAGGATGCGGTGCTGACCACGGCGGGAAGTTCGTCGTCCGCCGATTTTACCGTGCAGTCGGATTCCATGGTCCAGTGGCTGTGACCGGAGAAAAGCACAACCTCCGGGTACTGCTTCAGAATGCAGCGCAGACGGTCGGACTGCTTCACGCCGTGCCAGTCCTGATATTTGAAAGTGCCGGCTACGGTATCCATCAGCCCCTGATGCAGGAACAGGAAGATGGGACGGCCCTCCGCACGATCCTCTGCCAGCGTTTCCTCCAGCCACGAGAGCTGTGTCTCCGACAGATCGGCGTAAAGTCCCACCGACTCCCCGCCGAGGAAGACAAAATGGTAGCCGGAGATCCATGTATCGAACCAGACTGTTTCGGAATCGTTGCCCGTTCCGTTCAGGAAGCGCCTGATCTGTCCCGCGGCGCCGGCACCGCCGGCAAAGTCATGGTTGCCGATGCTGCACAGGATGGCGGGCAGGCCGTCTCCCGCCTGCTCAACCAGACGCTTGAATGCCTTGTATTCGGCAACCTGTCCGTGATCGGCGACGTCCCCGTTGATAAAAATGCCCATGCTGTCGGGGGAGATCGCCTTGATATCCTCCAGCGCTGCCGCAAAATGCCGGTTGTGCAGGTGGTCGTCCGAGCTGTTGAGGTGGATATCGCTCATGACCTGAAGCTCGCCCAGCAGCGTTCCCGGATTGAAGTCCGCGGCGCCGTCCGGCAGGAGCGCCTCCGTTCCCTTCTCGGAGCGGACGCCGTCCCGCAGGGCGTAGACCAGCAGTCGGTCGGCTCCCTCCGGAATCAGCGAGTTGGAGGCAAGATGTACGGCCGTGGCGGTGCCGGTGCGCGCAAAGGAGGCTGCCTCCGTCCATCCGGCCAGGGCGCCGTTTCCGTCTGCCCAGTAGGCAATATAGGAGTCCGGTTTTGCGCCGTTGCCTTCGGTGACGGTCAGCGTTCCGTCGGCGCGTCCGTCTCCCGCTCCGGCGGATGCATAGACGGCGGAGGCGGGTGCGCCGGGTGCTTTGTCTTCCGATGCCGTTACGGTAAAGGCGACCTGATCCAACACGGTGTAGCCGCCGTCGGCACACAGGAACATAACGTAGTCGCCTGCCGGAATCTTCAGCAGGTCGCCGCGGCTGTTCTTATATTCCGCGTCCCATATGTTCTTTTGGCTGCCGGACGTGTTTCCGTCCTGCGCCACATAGTACCAGTAGACGGAGGCCGTGCCGCCGCCGGGTACACCGTCCGCGGCGGAATACAGTCCGACCCAGTCCGTCCCGGAGCCGGTTGCGGTAACGAGGATATCCTCGCCTTCCTTGTAGGTTGTCTTATCCAGTTTCACTGTTTTTTCCTCCGCCGCGGCGGGCACTGTCGACAGAACGGCTGTCAAAGTCAGGGTCAGGGCGGCAAGCAGGGCAGCGGCAATCTTTCGGTGTTTCATTTTATTTTCCTTACTGTGCATATCGGCATTGTGCCTGTATGTTCTGCGGCTTCTCATTCGGCATCCGTTCCGGAGCCGACGGCATCGGCGATGTGCCGTGCCACGAATACGCCCGATGCGGACGCATGCGAGAGCGAATGCGTGACGCCGGAGCAGTCTCCGATGACGTACAGTCCCTTGTGGCGGGTCTGCAGCGTGCTGTCGATTTCCACTTCCATGTTGTAGAACTTGACCTCCACACCGTACAGCAGCGTGTCGTCGTTGGCGGTGCCGGGGGCAATCTTGTCCAGCGCGTATATCATTTCGATGATGCCGTCCAGAATGCGCTTGGGAATCACGAGGCTGAGGTCTCCCGGCGTTGCGGACAGGGTGGGCTCAATGAAGGCCTCCTCAATGCGTCCCTGCGTGCTGCGCTGTCCGCGGATGAGGTCGCCGAACCGCTGCACCATCACGCCGCCGCCCAGCATGTTGGACAGCCGCGCTATGGATTCGCCGTACCCGTTGGAATCCCGGAACGGCTCCGAGAAGTGCTTGGACACGAGCAGGGCAAAATTGGTGTTGGCGGTGTGCTTGGCGGGATCCTCGTAGGAATGCCCGTTGACCGTCACGATTCCGTTCGTGTTCTCGTTGACAACCACACCGTGCGGGTTCATGCAGAACGTGCGCACCAGATCCTGGAATTTTTCGGTTCTGTATATGATTTTGGATTCGTACAGCTCATCGGTCAGATGCGCGAACACCTCGGCGGGAAGCTCCACGCGCACGCCGATGTCCACGCGGTTGGAGCGTGTGGGAATCTGCAGATCATGGCAGACGGTTTCCATCCACTTGCTGCCGGAGCGTCCCGCGGAAATGACGCACCTCGTGCCGGTATATTCCTGCCCGCGGCTGACAACGGCGAAGCCGTTCTCTGTCTTGCGTACCTGCTCAACGGGCGAGTTGAAGTGAAACTCCACCTTGGCGGACAGCTCCTCAAACAGATTCTTCAGCACGACATAGTTGATGTCGGTTCCGAGGTGCCGCACGGAGGCATCCAGCAGGTGCAGCCCGTTCTGCAGGCACAGCTTTTTGATGTGTGAGTTGGCGGTGGAGTACAGCGCGGTGCCCTCGCCGCCGTGGGCAAGGTTGATTTTGTCGACATACCGCATCAGGTCGATGGCCTGCTTTTTCCCGATATATTCGTGCAGCGTGCCGCCGAACTGGTTGGTGATATTGTATTTTCCGTCCGAGAAGGCTCCTGCGCCTCCGAAACCGTTCATGATGGCGCAGGTCTTGCAGCCGAGGCAGGATTTGACCTTCACGCCGTCAATGGGACATTTTCTCTTTTCCAGCGGGTTGCCTGCCTCGAAAACCGCGACACGCAGTTCCGGCGCGAGGCGGGACAGTTCGTAGGCGGTGAAGATTCCGCCGGGGCCCGCTCCGATTACGATGACGTCGTACTGATTCTGATGATTCATAGTGGGAAGCCTTTCCGAGTTCTTTATTTCCGGTTGTGCGCATCTCATGGCACAATCCGTTTCATTATAGCCCCGATATGTCACGAAACGGTGAAATAATAATATGGAATTTGTAAATTTTTGCGCGGACGCACTTTGCGCATACGCGCGCGGATTCCCTGCCGGACGGAAAAAATTGCGCCGGGGGTGGACATTCCGGACGATTTGTGGTATACTGAAACGGAATGAAAACGGAACAGAGTCAAAACAGGAGAGGGAACCATGAATTATATACAACCCCTGCACGGGTTAAAGTGCTTTCTGTTCGATCTGGACGGCACGCTGTTGGATTCCATGCCGCTGTGGGACAGGGTGTATCTACAGACGCTGGAAAAATTCGGCAGGGCTGTACCGTCGGACTATCTCATGCATGTCAACCATCTGAGCGTCAGGGACGGTGCCGTCTACACGGTGCAGTCGCTGGGGCTGGATACGACGCCTGAGGAAATCATACGCATATGGTCATCCCTGGGAGAGGCGGCCTATCGGGACAGCATTCTGCTGAAGCCGCATGCCGCCGATCTTCTGCACCTGCTGCATGCCGACGGCAAAACGCTCGGCATTGCCACGGCGCTGGGGAAGGGCTTTTTTGAGTCCTGCCTGCAGAGAAACGGCGTACTGCGGCTGTTTTCTGCGTCCACCAGCGTGGAGGAAGTCGGCAGGGGCAAGGACAGCCCCGCCATTTACCTGCGGGCCTGTGAAAAGGCGGGTGCCTTACCGGAAGAGACCGCTGTGTTTGAGGACAGCCTGACCGGAGCGGTCAGCGCAAAGTCGGCGGGCTTTTTTGTGGTCGGCGTGTACGATGCGTCCGCCGAGGCGCAGCGCGCCGAGATGATCCGCACGGCGGATCTGTACATTACGGATTACAGGGAGCTTATGTATGATTGATCGCAAGCGTGCCGCCGCCCGGTTTATACTGTTTGTAAGCGCGGCGCTGTGGGGCAGTTCCTATTTCATACTCAAGAACGCACTGGACGAGGTGCCGCTGTTTCTGCTGCTCAGCATTCGCTTTTTCTTTGCGGGGCTGATTCTGATGGCTGTACGGGCGCCCCGCCTGCGCAGCCTGAACCGGCGCTGCATCGGAACAGGAGCGGTGACGGGCGTGTTTCTCGCGCTGGCGTATATTTTCCAGACAATCGGGCTGAAGCATACCACGCCCGGCACCAGCGCGTTTCTGACTACGATATACTGCATTCTCGTCCCGTTCCTCAGCTTTGCCTTCACAAAAAAGAGGCCCGACTTCTATAATATTGCCGCGGCGGTTACCTGTCTTGTCGGCATAGGGCTTGTCAGTCTGGATGCGGGGCTGAGCTTTACATGGGCGGGGGAGGGAACGACGCTGCTCGGCGGCGTGTTCTTCGCACTCCAGATTGCGGCCGTGGAAAAATGGTGCGCCGACGAGGATGTGATTCTGCATACGGCGGTACAGTTTCTGACCGCGTTTGCCGTATGCGGTGTCTGCTCGCTTGCCACGGAACGGACGGCGGTTTCCGTGTCGGGGCAGACCGTGCTGGCGCTGATTTACGTCACCGTGTGCGTGACCGCCATGGCCTTTGCGATGATGAACATCGGCATCAAGTATGCGAGTGCGAACTCCTCGTCGCTGATTCTGAGTATGGAATCGGTATTCGGGGTACTTTTCTCCATACTGTTCTACAGGGAGAGGCCGAGCCTGCAGAAAATGGTGGGTTTTGCCGTCATCCTGGCCGCGGTTCTGCTGAGCGAGATAAAGCCCGGCAGCCGGAAACGGAAGGAGCGGAACTGACAGAGACCGAAAAAGGGCAGCGGAGAATGTGCGTCTCCGCTGCCTTTTTTCGGATAAAAGGGACTTTTACTGCTTTTCGACAATCTCCGTTCCCTTGCCGCTTTTGAAAATGCAGCGGGGAGGAACCGTCCCCCGCACGGAGGACAGCGGGTAAACATTGGAGTCCGGCCCTATCACGGTGCCCGGGTTCAGAACGGAATTGCACCCGATTTCCGCGCGGTCACCGAGGATGGCACCCAGTTTCTTCAGCCCCGTTTCCAGAGTCTCGTTCCCGCTCCGCACGGTGACGGGTGTCCGGTCGCTTTTGACGTTGGAGGTGACGGCACCGGCTCCCATATGGGCCCGGAAGCCGAGCACAGAGTCGCCGACATAGTTGTAATGCGGGACCTGCACGCCGTCAAACAGAATGCAGTTTTTCAGCTCCGTCGAATTGCCGACCACGCAGCCGTCTCCGACCAGCGCCGCGCCGCGGATGAAGGCGCCGTGCCGCACCTCGGTGTTCTCGCCGATGACCGCGGGCGCACCGATATAGGCGGTCGGGGCGATGAGGGCGGATTTGGCAATCCAGATGCCGTCCGCGGGATGATCGTATGCATCGGACGGCAGGTCTCTGCCGACCGCGAGTATGATGTCCTTGATTTCGGCCAGAATTTCCCATGGATATGCGTGCGCGGACAGGTATGCCCACGCGCGGGTGTGACCGGGTTCAAACAGCTCAGAGGTGGTAAGAATGCGGTTCTTCATGGATTTTTCCTCCTTCTTTTTTCCTTCAGTTTTTCTCCGCCAGTCCGCGCGCGCGGATGAGCGCCAGCATTTCGTCCGTGAAGCAGTCGCACAGCGCGGACGACGGGGAATCGACCATCACGCGCACGACGGGTTCCGTACCGCTCCGCCGCAGCAGAATGCGGCCGGAGGAGCCGAGGCGGGCGGCAATTTCCGAGAGGCGCTGTTTTACCGCGGGGTCGGCAAGCACAGCGTCCTTATCCGGCACGCGGATGCTCTTCTGCATCTGCGGTGACAGCACAACGGGAGCGGCCAGCCGCGAGAGTGGGGTTTTGGTGTCCGTCATGCGCTCTGCCAGCAGGATGGCGGTCAGCAGTCCGTCCCCCGTCGTGGCATACTTGCGCAGAATTACGTGCCCGGACTGTTCCCCTCCGAGACCGTAGCCGCCGCGCGTCATGCATTCGTAGATGTAGCGGTCGCCGACGGTGGTTTCCTCATGGCGGATGCCGGCGGCGTCCAGCGCCCGGTACAGACCCAGATTGGTCATGACGGTGGTGACAACCGTGTTCCGCGGCAGGGTTCCGTTTTCACGCATGGCGCAGGCGAGGATGTACAGAATTTTGTCCCCGTCAATCTCCTCGCCGTTCTCGTCCACGGCAATGCAGCGGTCGGCGTCGCCGTCAAAGGCAAAGCCCGCGTCCAGATGCTCCGACAGAACCAGCTGCCGCAGGCCCTCCGTGTGCGTGGAGCCGGCATTCAGGTTGATGTTCAGTCCGTCCGGGTCGGCGTTGATGATATAGGTGTGCGCGCCGAGCGCCTCAAAGACCGCTTTGGCGATCATCCACGCGGAACCGTTGGCGCAGTCCAGACCGATCCGCAGGGAGCGGTAGGAATGCGCGGCCAGCGATATGAGGTATCCCACATAGCGGTTCCGTCCGGCGGCATAGTCCACGATCTGCCCGATGTCGGCACCGTGCGCAAGGGGAAGCTCGTCCGAGTCCAGACCCAGCGCCCGCGCGCCGCCGTCCAGGTAGTCCTCAATGATCTTGATTGCCGCGTCGTCGATTTTCTCCCCGTCCCCGTTGACGAGCTTGATGCCGTTGTCGGAGAAGGGATTGTGCGATGCGGAAATCATCACGCCGCAGTCAAATTCCCCGCGGGCGGCCGCAAAGCAGACGCCGGGCGTGGTTGTGACATGCAGCATGTAGGCGTCCGCTCCCCCGGCAATCAGGCCTGCCACCAAAGTATACTCAAACAGGTAGCTGGAACGGCGGGTGTCCTTGCCGATGACCACGCGGGCCTTGTGCGGCGCGCCGGCTGCCCCGCCGCGTCCGCTCCCGTAGTACCACGCCAGAAAACGCCCGATATGCCAGGCATGCCCTCCGGTAAGCGTTGCGTTTGCCTCCCCCCGGAAGCCGTCTGTCCCGAAGTACTTTCCCATAAACAGGATGCGTCCTTTCCGTATATTTCTCCCCCGTCCTGCCGGACGGTGGATTGTCGTGCGTTCAGTATACCATGTCGGAGTAGGAAAATAAAGACAAAATTTGTGAACATTACAGCTTTATTTTTGTGCAGCTTGCAACCGATGCGCGCGGGTACTGCAAGCCGCGGCAGGCACGCTTTTTGACCGCGGGCAGTATGTCAAAAAAAGACACCCTGTTTTGGGCAAAGCGCCGAAAATGAGAATCAAACCGAAAAAACGGGGAAAACCATTGAAAAAAAAGGCGGAATGCGGTAAAATAAACGTACTGCGGCATGCCCGGCGGGCATGCGCGAAAATATAATACGGTGAGGAGTTTTTATGGGCAACGAAAAAACCGTTCGCATAGGAATCATCGGTTGCGGAGGCATTGCAAACGGCAAGCATATGCCGTCTCTGCGGCAGATACCGGGTGTACAGATGGTTGCATTTTGCGATATCATAGAGGAGCGCGCCGAAAAGGCAAGGAAGGAATACGGAACGCCGGATGCGGCGGTGTATACCGACTACCGACGGCTGCTGGAGGACAAGAGCATTGACGTCGTGCACGTCTGCACCCCCAACCGTGCCCACAGCTTTATCACGGTGGATGCGCTGCATGCCGGCAAGCACGTCATGTGCGAAAAGCCCATGGCCATCAACTCCGCGGAAGCAAAGAAAATGCTGGACGCCGCGCATGAGACGGGCAAGCTGCTGACCATCGGATACCAGAGCCGTCAGCGCGCCGACGCGCAGTTTATGAAGAAGGAGTGTCTCGCCGGCACGTTCGGCGACATTTACTATGCCAAGGCGACTGCCCTGCGGCGGCGCGCCGTGCCGACATGGGGCGTATTCCTGAATGAGTACGAGCAGGGCGGCGGACCTCTGATCGATATCGGAACGCACGCTCTTGACCTGACCCTGTGGATGATGGACAACTACAAGCCCAAGTACTGCCTGGGGCAGACCTTCCATAAGCTCAACAACGACACCAACCAGGGCAACGCGTGGGGAAACTGGGATCCCGCAAAGTTTACGGTTGAGGACAGCGCGTTCGGCATGATTGTCATGGAGGACGGCGCGGTTATCAATCTGGAGTCCGCGTGGGCGCTCAACACGCTGGAAACGCGGGAGGCGGTGACGTCCATCTGCGGCACCCTTGCGGGAGCGGATATGATCGACGGTCTGCGCATCAACGGAATCCGCCAGAACTGCCAGTATGTGTTCAAGCCGAATTTCTCGGCGGCCGGCGCGGCCTTCTATGAGGGCGTGACCAGCGGGGATCCCGCCGTACTCGAGGCGGCACAGTGGATAAGTGCCGTTGTCAACGACGGGACGCCCTGTGTCCTGCCGGAGCAGGCCTTCACGGTAACGCGCATTCTGGAGGGGATTTACACGTCCGCCAAGACGGGGGATATTTTCCGCTTCTGAGAAAGCAGACCGGCATAGTCCGAATTTCAAACCATACAGAATATTCAGAATATTCCAAATTTTCCAAAGAGGAAACAACCGATGAATCGAAAAAGAAGAAATACCGTTCTGCTGTGCGCGGCGGCCATGCTGCTTGCGCTCCTGACGCTGGCGGGCTGCTCGCTGCTGGATCCGCTGCTGAACCCGAATACGGAGGTGAACGCCGGAGACGACGAACACGACACGCGTTTTGCAAAAGGGGAAACATACCGCGGGACGGACGGGGAAACCCGCATCGAGCAGGTGACGGACGAGAACGGTGAGCAGGTAACCGACGAAAACGGCGAGGCTGTCACAAAAATCGTTCCTGCTGACGAAAATACGGGAGCGGCGGAAGCCGAGACGGACGATCCGTACCGCGAACTGACCGACAAGGAGCGTGAGGATCTGGTTGAACTGTACAATCAGGTTGTCAAGCCGACAGGCCTTCTTCTGGTCGGCGGATGGGGAACGCCGAACGGCGCTCTGCGCGACAAAAAAGACAGTGAGGGCACTGCATTCGAAAAGGCTTTCGATGCCCTGACCGAGGCAGGCTTCAACTGCGTCGTGACCGCGGACGAATGGAAATCCCCGGAGGCTCTGGCTGCGTCCCTGTCCTGTGCGAGAAGCCGCCAGATGACGCTGTGGTACAACTGCGGCGGGCAGTCCAGCGACAACACCGTCGCCAAACTGCTTGACCTGCTTAAATCCCGGGATTCCGATGCGCTGGGAGCCGTTGTTATCACAACGCCCGACAGCACGGAGGATCCGAGCGCGGTGGATCTGCCGGATTTCCTGCAGTATCTGGACGAACTGCGGACCGGCCTGAACACGGACAAGCTGAAGCTGACGGTGCGGCTGAGGCCGTCCTACGCGGATTATAAGGGATCCGCCGCCTACGACCTGACCTATACGCAGTATGTGCAGAACTATATCAAGGGGCAGGGACTGGATTACACGCTGGTTTCCTATGATGCCTTCCCGGCGGACGGAGCAAACCGGATTGCCGGACTTATCGGAAGCCTGAAAACGGCGCGGACCGGCGGACTGGCCGTCTACCCGGTACTGCAGTGCACGGGAAGCTCGACGCTGCGGGAGCCGACGCTTGAGGAACTGCGGCTGAGCGTGCATGTGAGTCTGGCAATGGGCTGCAAGGGATATTTCTTTAACGGTATATGCGGCCGCGCGGACAGCACCGAGACCGGCATTCTGGATGCGGACGGCAACCGTACGTCCATGTATAATCTGGTCAAGACGGTCAATGCCGAAATCAACGGCATGCGGGAAGTATTCATGAGTTTCTCCTATATTTCCGCAACTGCGGTCAACTTCCCCGAAGCTGCCGAGGCGCTCGGCACCGGGTCGGAAAGCTATTACGGGGCACTGACCGGGGTGACCGAGGCAAACGACGGCGCAATTCTGATCGGCAACTTCAACTCCAAAAACAGCCGGTACTCCTACTACGTTGTGAACACCGATACGACAAAGAACGCCAGCGTCACGCTGACACTGAACGAGAAGCGGCAGGTTATTACATGGGGTGATGACGGCTGCGAGTATGCCAACCGCACGGATGCCGTTACGCTGGAGCTGAAGCCGGGGGAGGGAATGTTTGTGTTCACGTCCCCGCTCGGAAACGAGTCGTAAGCCGTAAATATTGAGTTTTCCTGTCTGCATGATCTACATGAATCGAAAGGATGGTTTTCTGTCATGAAATTGAGTGTTTTGGCAAACCTGTACGGATCCAAGTCCCTGGAGGAAACGCTGCAGATTCTGACATCGCTGGGCATCCACACGGTGGAGCTCGGAGCGGGCGGCTATCCCGGCAAGGCACACTG
>CAVDLN010000010.1:0-21183 GCA_963609805.1 Erysipelotrichaceae bacterium
GGTTAGAACCCCCGGAAAACATACGTTTTTCCTCACCCTATGATTTGTTTCGAGAGGATGATGGACTTCCGGCCATGCTGACCACTTGCGGCGAACCTCCCGAACTGCTTCCGAACGGAAGCGCTTCGGATTTCGAAAAGTTATCCGCAGTATGCCGCTTTCTCTTGCTGTCACCGGGAAATCCCTTACGAAGACGGATACTTGCCCTTCTGTCAAAAGGCTTTTCATGGTTTGATCCAAAGCCGGAGCCGTCGGCACTTTGGCAGCATCTGATGCGGCATATCTCACCTGCAGAGCAGGAAGGTGAGCTGACATTCACCTCTCTTGCCGTGCGCATGGGGGTGAGTACGGAAAAGCAGGACGGATGCACTTTGCGGATGCTTCCGGATCAGTATGTCTTCACACAGCCGGATGCGTACCATGCCGCAATGTATCAGGAGAAAGAGGAAGCAGGCGAAACACTTACATCTGCCGAACGTGATCTGCTGCTCACGCAAAAAGTGCGCAAGCAGGCAGAGAAATGTCTTGCCTGCTCTGCTCCGTTGAAACTGGCAGGGGCGCATGAGCAGCTCGAGTATATTGCGCACTACCTTTTTTCGGTGCAACGCTTACCGAAACTTCTTTGTGCCATAACCGACCCGGAAATGTGTTCCGAACCGCTTTCTTTCCCTGCCGGCGTACGAATTGCGCTTTGCATACGCGGAAACGAATCTCCGGGAAGCTTACGGGAAAAGCTGTCCTGCTGTGCGGCCTGCACCCCGCTTCTTGCATTAGACGGCGTACTGATGACAATTCAACGTCCAACAGACCTTGGCCAGGTTGCTGTTTGGAAAAGTATTCTGCAGGAGTTTCTGCACAGAGAGGAAGTAATTCGACTATGACAGGCATCATGACATTTAACAAGCAGGTACAGCTGGAGGCCTGCGCAAAAATCAATCTCTTCCTTGATGTTGCGGGGCGGCGTCCGGACGGTTATCATCTTTTGACAGGACTGATGCAGTCGGTCAGCCTTGCCGATACGGTAACGCTTTCCATCGCACCGTCCGACAAAGACCGCATATGTTTAACATGTTCAGACGGAAATCTGCCGACGGACCGGAGCAATCTCGCTTTCCGTGCGGCGGAAGCCTTTTTTTGCCAGCTTCGCGGGGACAAGTACGAAGTTCCTGCCGCCCGTATTGATATTCATATCACGAAGCGCATTCCGTATCCGGCAGGATTGGCGGGAGGAAGTGCCGATGCCGCCGCGGTGTTGCGTGGGCTGAATTTACTTTCCGATTTTCCCCTGAGTACAGACGAATTGGAAGCGGTGGGCAGCACGCTGGGAGCGGACATACCTTTCTGCATTCGCGGCGGTACCTGCCGCGCAGAAGGGGTTGGAAATATATTGACTTCCTGTCACCCCATGCCGGACTGTGACATTCTGGTTGCCTGTGCAGGGGAAGGCGTTTCCACTCCGGCTGCCTACCGTAAATTGGATGAGGCATTCGGCAATTTCGAACAGGGCGGCTATGAACTTCGCACCGAACAGTTGAAGAAAATGATAACCGCGCTGGATAATGACGATCTGCCCGGCATAGGCGCCTGTATGTTTAATTTGTTTGAATCCGTAATTCTGCCGGAGCATGCTACGGCGGCAAAGCTGCGCCGGTTATTATCCGTAAGCGGAGCATTGGGAGCAATTATGAGCGGTAGCGGACCCAGTATATTCGGTTTGTTCCCACGCAATAAAGCAGGGGCTGCATACGACATTTTGCGCGCCGAAGGAATCCCTGCATGGATTTGCCATCCGGCCAAAGAGAATTTGCAAACCTGAAAGAAAAAAACAGGGGGACAATTGATGTCCCCCTGTTTTTTGTCTTTTCCGGTTTCGTCCGGCGCGATTCGGTTATTGCTGCTGCAGCGCGCGGCGGCGGCGCATCATATCTTTCATGCGAAGATCCGTGTTCAGAATTTTCTTGCGAAGCCGGATGGATTTCGGCGTAACTTCAATCAGTTCGTCATCCTTTATGAATTCAATGGCTTCCTCAAGCGAGAGAATCTTGGCAGGGACAAGAATCAGCTTTTCGTCTGCTCCCGTGGAACGAATAGCCGTCAAGTGCTTTTCCTGGCACGGATTGATGGCGATATCGTCATTTTTCGGATTTTCTCCGACAATCATTCCCTCATATACCTCGGTCTGAGGTCCTACAAACATCTGACCGCGCTCCTGCGTCTTGTAAAGGCCGTACCGCGTTGTTACACCTGCTTCCGAGGCAATCAGCGATCCCGTAAAGCGCATAACGACCTCGCCGCGATAGGGCTGGTATCCATCAAACAGCGTGTTCATAACGCCTTCTCCGTGCGTGGCAGTGAGGAACTCCGAACGATATCCGAACAAGCAGCGCGTGGGAATAACATATTCCAGTCTCATGCGGTTTCCGGATCCAAGCGGGACCATCTCGACCAGGTCCCCTTTGCGCTGACCCAGCTTTTCCACAACGGCACCGACATAGTCATTCGGAACGTCAAGCGTGACACGCTCCATGGGTTCACACTTCTGCCCGTCAATATCCTTGTAAAGAACCCGGGGATTGGAACACGTCAGCTCATAGCCTTCCCGGCGCATGGTTTCGATCAAAATGGACAGATGCATTTCACCGCGTCCCGCAACGCGGAATTCATCGGTTGTTTCACCGTCTGATACACGCAGGGAAACATCCTTGAGCAACTCACGGTACAGCCGATCGCGCAGTTGTCTCGAAGTGACAAACTTTCCCTCTTTTCCTGCCAGCGGGCTGTCGTTGACCGAGAACGTCATTTCAAGAGTAGGCTCACTGACTTTGACAAATTCCAGAGGCTCCGGGCACTCTACAGCGGTTACCGTATCGCCGATAGAGATATCCCCTGCCCCGGAAAAGCAGACAATATCGCCGACTTTGGCTTCGTCTACCGGCTTACGGGTCAGACCGTCAATTTGCATAACCGTCACGATTTTTGTGCGTTTTGGGGCCACATCCGGCGTATGGTAGTTGCAAATCATAGCATCCTGGTTAACTTTTATGCAGCCGCGCTCTATGCGTCCGATACCGATGCGTCCGACATAGTCATTGTAGTCAATGGAAGAAACCAGCAGCTGCAGAGGTGCCGTTTCATCCCCTTCCGGCGCGGGAATATAATTCAAAATGGTGTCGAACAGAGGCGTGAGATCCTTTCCGGGAACATCCGGAGAAAAGGATGCCGTTCCGTCACGGCCGGAGCAGTACAGCATGGGAGAATCCAGCTGATCGTCGTTGGCACCGAGATCAATCAAAAGCTCCAGAATCTCGTCCTCAACCTCGCCAAGGCGTGCGTCCGGCTTGTCGATTTTGTTGATGCAGACAATTACGCGATGATTGAGTGCAAGTGCCTTCTGCAGGACAAACCGGGTCTGCGGCATGGGACCTTCTGCCGCATCTACCAGCAATATGACACCGTTCACCATCTTCAGTACACGCTCAACCTCACCGCCGAAGTCCGCATGTCCGGGGGTATCGACGATATTGATCTTAACATCCTTATAGTGAACAGCTGTATTCTTTGCAAGGATGGTAATTCCCCGCTCACGCTCCAGCGTACCCGAATCCATGACGCAGGTTACTGTTTCCTGATTGTCGCGGTAAATTCCGCCCTGCTTGAGCAGTCCGTCCACCAATGTTGTTTTGCCGTGGTCAACATGGGCAATAATGGCTACATTTCTCAAATCGTTTCGGATCACTTTTCTGCACTCCCATCTCTCTGAAAGCACCGATTTTCCGGCTCTCTGCTCATGCGAAGACAAAGAATCGCCCGGCGCCTTTCTGTACGTTAAAAACAATCACAACCAATTATCTATTATACCACAACAATTTTAATTTGAAAAGACAGGAAAAAAACGATATTCGCATGAACTGACGGGATTGTTTTGTATATCTTGACAAGGTTGGCGCTGCACCGCCGAAATCCGTACGATAATTTCTTTTTGACACTTGAGCCGATGACATTCTTAATAAAATTTTAAGTAAATTTTACTTGTGTATTCATAAAATTTCTGCTATACTTAGCGTGTCGAAAGATAAAAGAGAGGACATGAAATGGAAACTGCAACGATTCTCGTATGCGACGACGAGGCGGATATTGTGTCCGCACTGAAAATATTCCTGGAGGCAGAGGGATATCGGGTACTCACCGCCGCAAACGGTAAGGAAGCAATCGCGGTCGTTTGCCGTGAATCCGTTCAGCTGATACTAATGGATATCATGATGCCGGTCATGGATGGCATTACCGCGATGAAGCACGTACGGGAACACTGCAACCTGCCGATAATACTGCTGACTGCCAAAAGTGAAGACAATGACAAGGTGCTGGGGCTGACTGTCGGCGCCGATGATTATGTTACCAAGCCCTTCAATCCTCTTGAACTCATGGCACGCATTCGTTCCCAACTCCGACGCTACACGCAGCTCGGCAGCATAGCGGGACAACCTTCCGGTACTGTCGGACAGTTGTCCGTCGGCGCCTTCACGGCGGACGAGCGTACACACACCGTTTTTCTGTACGGCGATGCACTCAGTCTGACACCGACAGAATACGAGATTTTGCGTCTGTTTCTCAGACATCCCGGCGAAGTACTGTCGCCTAAAGAAATATACCGTCTTGTCTGGCAGGATGAACCGTTCGGTGCAGACAGCACCGTGGCGGTGCACATTCGGCATCTGCGGGAGAAAATCGAGATCGATCCGGCATCGCCGAGATTTCTGAAAGTAGTATGGGCGCAGGGCTACAAACTGGATGAGGAGGGGCACTCATGATGAAATCCGAACGTAAGCGGGAAAATGCATCTTCCCGAGCAGCCTGTTCGCTTGCCACAAAAACAGCTGCGATTCTCCTGCTGATCATAACACTTTTTTTGGCACTTGCTTCCGGCGTGGGAATAGTTTTCTCCGCCGTGTACGGAATATATGAGGGTACAACGCAAGAGCAGCTGCGCGAAAAACTGACGAAGGAGTATCTCGACAGTGTTATGTATGACTTCCCTGCCAACACTTATGGGGAATTGGCTGATTGGGCCGAGGCGCAAAGCGGACTGTACTATCGTATCGATGACGAGAGCGGCAGCACATTGGCAGGCAATTATACCGGAGAAGCGGGGCTATCCCATGTTGAGTGGAAAACGGCGGTTACGGATTCGGATGAAGCATCCGGGGTGAAAACGCTGACTCTGCATCTGTGGGCCTCATCTGCCGTCATGCATGGACGGTATCTGGGGCTGTACAAATATTTAACTGTATTAAGCAGTTACCGGCTGGTGAATGCGGCGGTCTGCTTGGTATCTCTTGCCGCCTCGGTTTTTCTGTTTGTCTTTTTGCTGAACGCTGCCGGCCGGCACCCCGACGAGGACAATGTACGGGAGGGGGCTGCAGACCGCATTCCGTTTGATTTATTTTCTGCTCTGGCTGTTCTTGCGGAAACTGCCATGTTGTTTGCCATGCTGGAGTTTTTCCCGATCTCGAGCGAGGATCCGTTCTCCGTATCGGTTTTGTACGCCGTTATATTCTATATTCCGACCGCTCTGCTGTTCATCGGTTACATGATGAGTGCGGCGGTTCGCATCAAAACAGGAAACATCCTCCGTCACACACTGATTGGAATGCTCGTGCACGCCGTTCGGAAAGTGTTTGGCCTGCTGTTTCGTACTGTACGTACTGTACTGCGGGCGATTCCTGCAGTCAAACGATCGGTTGTGCTTCTGTTGGCGTTGCTGTTGCTGAACCTTTCTGTCGGATACGCACTCATTGTCGGTAATTGCTTCTTTATCTTCCTGTGGTTGGTGCTGATTGAGATGACAGTATTCGGCATATTTGCGCTCCGTTACCAATCCGGTTTGCATCGGCTGCAGGACGGCGCTTCACATTTGGCAAGGGGCGAATTCAATTACCGAGTGGACAGCTCCGGATTGCCGGACGCCTGCCGTATCCCCGCCGAGACTTTGAATCACATAGGACAGGGTCTGTCAGAGGCAGTTGAAGAACGCATGAAGAGCGAGCGTTTTCGCACCGAACTTATCACAAATGTATCCCATGATATCAAAACGCCGCTGACATCCGTTATCAACTATGTGGATTTAATTCGGCAAAGGTCTTCCGATGACGAGGTACTGCTGTCCTATATTGATGTACTGGACAGGCAAAGTGCCAGACTGAAGAAGCTAATTGATGACCTGCTGGATGCATCCAAGGCATCCTCCAGGGTACTGAATGTGACACTCGCCCCCTGCGAGGTCGGTATTCTCCTGGAGCAGGTGAAGGGCGAATACGCTGAACGTCTTGCTGCCCGCAATTTGAATCTTGTCGTCCAAACGCCTGAATCTTCGCTGACCATTTTGGCGGACGAGAGACACCTCGGACGGATTTTCGACAACCTCATGAGCAATATTCTGAAGTATTCCCAGGCAGGGACGCGCGTGTATCTGGAGTCCCATGAGGAAATGATATCGGGAGATAACGGAAAAGTGAAGCCAACGGCAGTGATTACCTTTAGAAATATATCTGCCGAACCGCTGAACATGCCCGCGGAGGAACTGATGGAACGCTTTGTTCGCGGAGACATATCAAGACACAGCGAGGGATCCGGGCTCGGTCTCGCTATTGTTCGCAGTCTGACGGAATTGCAGGGCGGCAGTCTGCAGCTTTTCGTAGACGGCGATCTGTTCAAGGCATGCCTTTCTTTTCCCTTGTATTCAGCGGAAGAAGCTAATCCTATCGTTTCTTCCACACATTCAGCCAGTCAATCCTGCTGATGACATCTTCTTGTCTCACCACAACTGTTCACCCGCATTTTCGCACGTCTTGGCTGTTACGGCAGGATCGGACACGTGCGTTATACGCTTTCTGCTTTCTGTCATTCGTTTGCGCATGCACGGAAATGGCAGGAACGGCGCACTCAATCAAGTGTTTATGCAATTCATTGAATTATTCAACCGCCTGCTGGTTATACTGTTCTTCCTTTGTTATGCCTACCAATTTGTATACATTCCGATTGCATGGCTGCGTTATCCGCGGGTTTACGGCGCGGGACGGCGAAACCGCTTCGCTTTTCTCATTGCTTCCAGAAACGAGGAATCCGTGATAGGTCAGCTGCTCGACAGTATCCGCGCACAGGACTATCCGTCCGAACTGTTCGATGTATATGTTGTAGCGGATAACTGCACCGATGCAACCGCGGAAGTATGCCGTGCACATGGTGCTACTGTTTACGAACGGCAGGACAAGGTTAAGGTCGGAAAGGGGTATGCGCTCAATTGGCTGCTCAGTCGCATTCCCGTCAAGAAGTACGACGGTTTTCTGGTTTTCGATGCGGATAACCTGTTGAGACCTAACTTTCTTTCCGAGATGAACAAGACCTTTTCTGCGGGGTACAGCATTGTCACCAGCTACCGCAACACTAAAAACTACGGAGACAACTGGATCAGTGCCGGGTACGGTTTATGGTTTTTGCGTGAGGCCCGGTATCTGAACGGCGCGCGCATGGCCGTGGGCAGCAGCTGTGCCGTATCCGGAACAGGGTTTCTTTTCTCAAAACGGGTGCTGCGTTCCTGCGGCGGATGGAATTTCTTCCTGCTGACGGAGGATATCCAGTTTACGATTGATCGCGTGACATCTGGTGAAATTATCGGGTATTGCCCTAATGCCATGTTTTTCGACGAGCAGCCGACCACCTTCGCGCAGTCATGGCGCCAAAGAATGCGCTGGTCGCGCGGATACCTGCAGGTACTGTATCATTACGGAAAACGCATGGTAAAAGGAATATTCCGTCCCGGCCGACCGTTTAACCGTCGTTTTTCCTGTTACGACATGACCATGAACATTGCACCGATGGCTTTTCTGACTGCATCCGGGCTAGCTGTCAATATCAGCGCAACGGCGTACCGGTTCGCAACAGATCAAAACGTAACGGCACTGCTCTTATCTGCCGCCAATATTCTTTGCGGGCTGTTTCTGACTGTGTTCATTCTGGGTGCTATAACAACCATAACCGAATGGCAGAATATTTACTGTCCGGCTTATAAAAAGATTCTATTCACGTTTACCTTTCCGCTGTTCATGTTCACATATGTCCCGATTTGCATATGCTCGCTGTTTGCCCGCCGTGTCGGCTGGAAACCGATTAAGCACAAACGTGCCGTCACGCTCCGACAGATTGCCGAAGAAGGCAAGTAAAAAAGAACAATCCGGAACAAATTCTCACAAAGGGTGTTTATTGTCTCCCCGCTTGAAACTGTAAATTGGAAAATCCATCCCCGGCGAAAGTCGGGGATGGATTTTCTGTATATACTCTCAATTTTTGGGGATTTCGAAGGCTGCACCCCGGATTCACTGTTTGCCTAACATATCTGCCTTCTCTTTTCAAACTTCTCCACGCGTGCTTCCCAAGCCGACGAAAAGACAGACTCACCGCGTCGATCCGGAAGTGCAGCGGAGAGCGAACTGTCGGCCCGCAGGTATTGCCCGAACCAAACCGAAAGTTTCTCCGCACCGGACACATTGAGATGGACTCCCCCGTCATAGGTGTCAGTTGACCAATCCAGCCCTATTTCGTCGGCTGCAGGTATGGCATTGCAGTAGGTAAGAGACCAACGCGCGGCGTAGGCGCTTATTTCACCGTCCCATTCGTCGTACCACCAATAGCGCCACGAGTTTGTCGGCGCTTTGAAAAGGACGAGACGAATTCCATTCTCCTCGCAAAGCAAGCGCAATTTATCCAGCCACTCCATGGAGGAGGCAGGAAGTGAAGTCTCTTCCAAAGGCTTTTTCAGTTCTTCGTCATTTACGGAAAAATCACGTGCCTGAACACCGGTTTGCATAAGATACCCGCTGTCTGAAACGGGTTCGTCATCGCCGAACGCATACAGGAAGTCCTCTGCGGTTAATTCATCCCAGCGTTCATGGTAACGCAGAACCGGAAACAGGTAGGAAAGAAAGCTTTCGCCCTCAGTCATCGAGGCGCGGATTGCGGAGGCCTTAACAGACGACCATTCCATACCGTCAAGCGTCATGCGGTTGTATGCTTCGCTTTGCGGCTCCCCATACTTAAGAGACAGAACGTTGAAAACAACTACATGCGGTGTTTCATAGCGCAGAGCATCTTTCAGCATATAGTAAGATTGCCATACCAGCTGCTGCGCGCTCCCGCGGACATAGGAGGAAATGCCGTATTTCTGCCACAGGACCGCAGGTATAAATGACTCGTATACCTCACAGTCTCCGATAAACAGCAAATCATGGGTTACTTCCGAAACATCCTTATAGTATTCTCCGGTCATAGAGCCCTCAAGCGAGCTGCTGCGATATTTGGGACGCAGTATGCACCCTGCTATGGCAAGAAAAGCAATTAACATTGCAACCGAAGCGATTCCGCTTACGACCCTGCACAGCAGAACTTTTTTTTTCTTTTCCATCTGCCATACCCCCTCAGAACTGCCCGTAGATAAAATCGGCTGCATCGAAACCGAAGCCGTAGCTGCCGAAAATCAATGTAGCCGCAGCCAGCACGGCGCAAACAGGCCACAAAAGTACAGGACGGGAGGCAAGCCGTTCCGCAACGCAAAATCCGGCAGGTGAATCCTTTTTTCCTTGCCGTCCGATTGTCCAAAACAGAATTGCCGAAAAACCGAGAAAAATCCATACGGGAATCGACAAACCTAACCTGTCCACAGCACCGCCGCCGAATAAATCACGCCAACTCGCAGGTGATGCAAAAATAGACAGGAATGCGCGGAATGTTACGTCGACATTGCGGTAGCAATCCAGACTCCGTATGGCTCCCATCAGCAGGAAGGTGCGCAGGGAGCAGAAACTGCCGTAAATCTGTGAAGATGTCAGCCGTGGAAGACGCCTCCGAAAGGCAGCATATACCGGCCGAAGTTCATTGGAGATAAGAATTACCAAACCGTTCAGCAGCCCCCACACAACAAAATTCCATGATGCGCCGTGCCAGAGCCCTGTCATAAACCAGGTAAACATGGTCGCCAGCCACACAGGCAGACGCATCCCCAGCCAGTTTCCCATATGGGCGCGTCCCCATTTTGACAGCTTTTGCATCGGCTTACTGATCGAAAAAGGATAGAACAGATAATCCGCAAACCATGAACCCATGGTAATATGCCAGCGCTTCCAATATTCCTCTGTCGAACGGGCGGAAAAAGGCCGATTGAAATTTTCCGTGAGGCGAATACCCATCATGCGGGCAAGCCCCAGCGATATGTCCATCCCTCCTGTGAAATCGCCGTATATAACCAACGAGTACAGGATAATCAAAGCTGCGGCGTAGGCTCCGCACAGTTCTTCCGGATTTTGTACGATTTTCCGCACGGCGGTAAGCGCAGTATCTGCCACGGCAACTTTCTTGAAATATCCCCATACAAAGCGCACAAGACCGGAAGAAAAGTCTTCCCATGTCAAGGAATGCTTGCCAGTCAGCTTAGGCATCAAATCGTTATAACGGCATATGGGTCCCTGCACAACCGCCGGGAAAAAGGTGACAAACAGGGCATATCGGGCTATGTTGTTCTGTGCCTGCGCCTTTCCTCGGTATACATCAATGACATAGGATGTCGAGCGGAAAGTGTAAAAGGAAATGCCGAGCGGAAGGAGAAGCGTCGGAGCCTGGAGGCTCCCTGCGCCAAACAGCCGCCCGATGCCATCGGCAATCGAAATCACAAATCCCGTGTATTTCAGCACAGCAAGCACGGAAAAATTCAGCACAAGGCAGATAACCATTCCCCGACGGCGAAAGCGCTTTCCCGCCGCGCGGCGCGCTTTGCGCGCCTCACGTGTCAGATTGGCGCCCTCTGCGGCAAGCAGCGCCGCATCGCGGTCGGCATGTGCCTGTATCCAGCGCGCGGCGATATAGGTCGAGATTATTCCGAAACCGACAAACGGCAGGTACCATCCGTCTCCCCAAACATAGAACAGAAGACTCGCTGCCAGCAGCACAATCCAGCGCTTCCGCTCGGGGAACAGCCAATAGACCAACAGGGTCAGTGCGGAAAAAAGTAGAAATGTAAGAGAAGCTATGCTCATGACGCCGGCTTATGCCTCGTCCAAACGTTCAATCAACTGCCACAGTGCTGCAGCGGAATCAAAATTTTCCGGAAGGATTTCCTCGGCAGGAATACAGACATCCATACGATCGGCAACTTCGGTTACAATTGTCACAATGTCCAGAGAGGTGAGTACACCGTCTTCGATAAGGCCGGTTTCGTTTTCAAAATCTATATCCGGATGCAATTCCCGCAATATATTCAAAAGTTCATTCATGAAAGTTTCCTTTCCGGGGCAATTCCCCCTTATGTGCTGTCCTCAATCCGCTTCTTCGGCAGCTTTCAGCAGAGCGCGTCGATCGATTTTCCCGTTCGGAGTCAGCGGGAGCGCATGCAAATGCACGAGAAGTGCCGGAATCATGTAGCGTGGAAGGCGCTGACTGAGTGCTACGCGCAGGTATTCCGGCGAAACAGTATCGTCGGCTGTATAGTACAGTACAAGTCTGGTCCGTTCCTTATCATATACGCAGCAGGAAAGACGTGCAGTGAATGCCGCAGCGGCCTCGATCTCACCCAGTTCCACGCGATGTCCCAGTATTTTTATCTGCGAATCACGACGGCAGACAAAGACCAGTTCGCCATGCGAATTGTAGCGTCCGATGTCTCCGGTACGGTAGATAACCTCAGGATAAGCTGACCGAAGCGGATTTTGCGTAAATGCCGCGGCGGTCCGTTCTGGGTCATTGTAATATCCCAGCGTTACACATGTGCCACGCATGTATATTTCGCCTTCCACATCGGGCTCATTACGCCCGATGCACCGAACATGGCCGTCATCCTCCGCCAGCAGCAGAATTTCCGTATTCTTGAACGGTCGTCCAGCCGGAATCGCTTCATCATCCGCAAGTTCACGGTCAGCGCGCCACCAGCAGGACATGCCGGTTGCCTCTGTCGGGCCGTACAAATTGAAAAAACGTGCGCAGGGGAGAGCGCGGCGCCAGCGGTCGTACTGCGGGCGGGGAAATACCTCACTTCCGAAACAAACAGTAGTCAAATATAGCGGCGGATGGCTGTCCAGGACGCCGAAGGAAGAAATCATAGTTAATGCGGAAACGACCCAGCATATGGTATTTATTTTGTATTTATTCAGAAAATCGCAAAGAGGGACAGGGAAAGAGAACAGGCGTTTCGGAACAAGGTATGTTGTCGCACCGTATTTGAGCGTCGGCATAATCTCTTTGAGAGGTGCATCAAAGTATAACGGCGTTTGGTTGGCAAACACGGTATCCTCCGAAAAACCGATGGCCTCGCAGAGCGACTCGGTATAATCGATGACGGAACGGTGACAGGCCACGACGCCTTTGGGTATCCCGGTCGAGCCGGATGTAAAAACGACATAAATCGGATCCTGGTCAATTACCGTGTCGCTTATTCTTAATAGTGCCCCGTCGTCCGGCTCCTCCCGTATCAAATCCTCATAGCGAAGCACCTTCCCGGTAAACATCCCTGAAGCAACCAAGGTGTCGGCCCGGGCTTGACAGCGCTCATCGCAAAGAATTATACGTGCCGACAGAGTTTGCAGAATTTGCCCCATGCGTGACACGGGCATTGCGTCGTCAAGTGCTGAATAAAAGCATCCGGCGCGCACTATGCCCAGAAAGGCGGAAATTTCCGCCGGGGAGCGCTGCATCAGCACTGCAATCGGCTCCCGACTGTATCCAAGCCGGCAGAGTGACGACCCCAACCGTTTTGAAACGTCGGTTAGCATGCCGAAAGTCAGCGCCGTTTGCCCGTCCGAGAAAGCGACTTTGTCCGGCAGACGCTGTGCCGTTACATCCAAGTATTGCAGAATATTGTTCAGCATCGGAACATCCTCGCTCCATCAGGAATAGTACGGCTCCAATTCGGGCGTTCTTGTAATGATTTCGGTAGAACATGTAGGATATTGGCTTGCATCGTAGGTGTAAAAATTTGCACGGACTTTGCTGTAGGCACGGATCTGCTTGTCGGTCAGCAGGCAGCCGCTGTGATTATACTCTCCCCGCAGGCGTGTGCAGTCATAGTGGTACCATCGTGGGGACAATTTTGTACCGATATTGACCAGAAGCCAATAGTGCGTGTCGCTGGTCAGGCCGGGTGTGCGCTGTATTTCCACATACTCCACACCGAGTCGGTCCAGAAATGCCATAGCAACGGAATTGAAGGCATAACAGTCTCCCGTACCGTTTGTCAGACTTTCGTATGCAATGCGTACGCGATCCCCCGTGTCATCGGAAGATGCGTAGCTGATATGACTTTGTATGTATGCGTATACCTCCCGCAGCTGGGTTTCAACCGAGGCATTTGCCGTAACATTCGCAGCAATGATTCCGTCAATCTTACTGTTCAGACTTTCCTGAGAAATGCGGCTTGCTCCGATATGAACTACACTTGTTGCAGTGGAGCGGTTGCCGGAGGCATCCGTGGCGGTGTAGATAACAGTATAGTCCCCTGCCGCGTTGGTATTGACTGCAGAGGCATCTACATCTACCGTGATCTCACCGCAGCAGTTGTCTTCAACAACAAGGCCGTCACGGTAGGCAATGGCTTCCCCTGCACAGGCGGTAGGCTCCGGTATCGTGCGGAACACGGGGGCCTCCGTATCGCGTATAACCGTAACAACGGATTGCAGCGTATCGGTTCTGTTGCCGCTTGCATCGGTTACACGGAAGGTCACGTCATAGTCGCCGAGTGACGACATATCGGGCAGTGAGTCCACAAATTCGGCGCTGTATGTGTCGTACTCCTTAATGGATCCGATGAAGTCATCTGCGGTCGGTGCGGTGTGTCCCAGCGCACAATAAACATGGCGCGGCGTGACCACGGGTGCGGTACGGTCAATCACTTTAAGACGAAGTGTGTATGCTTTGCCGGAGTCATCCTGCATCGGAATCTCGTAAACTCCGGCATGCGTTGCCCGCTCATCCGATATGCCGTCTATATAGCTGATGGCATCATTACCCAAAAGACGCACCGAATCCGGCAGCAAATCGCCGACGTATATAGTTACGGAGGCCGTCCTGCTGCTGCAGCTTGTGAGCGGTGTACACAAGCTTCCCACGCAGACAGCAGCCGTCAGCAGAACGGCTGTCAGTTTTCTTCTTTTATGTTTTTTTAAGATTTGCATTATATAATCATCCTCCGCCTGTTTGCTCACCGAACGGCAGGCAATACACGGGCATTGTCTTTTTCTCCCTACATTATAGCAAATGCGGAGTCATAAGTCAATGGAATGAATCGGAATTTTTCGTGAATCTTTTTCTCGCAAAATGCATGTAATTTCCGTGGAAAAGCAGGCAGATGTGACCTCCCGACGGGACGGCGCATCTGCCTGCTTTCGAAATCTTTTAATGTTCCGTTTCAGTCTTCTTGTGTTTGCATGGTTCACTGAAAAAGTCGGTCAAATCAATGTACCAACGGCCATCCTCCTGCGGTGCAAAGCCAATGGAGCGTACAATCCCCTCGTTGCTGCGGAGAAAGTCAGAATCTTCAAAGCAGGCATGATGGACACCGCACAAATCAATGAAATTAAGCGTTGCGCGTCCCAAAACAAACAAGGATTCAAAGCGATCCCGCTCACTCAATACCTGCTCAGAGACAACCGCAAGGTTATGGATAACCCCCCCGCAATCACTCATACCGAACTGGCAGATTCCCGTCAGAACGCCATCAATTGACGCGCGGTATGCCATGCAGTCCGCATCATATACAACGCCGCAACGGGAGCAAATCGCTTCCTGCTCAATTTTCATTTGAATTGGAAGAACTTCCAACATATGCCGTCTTTCCTTTCACAACCTGCAATCACGATCTGTCGATTGCCAATCTGCAATCATTCATGACCGCGCAGAAGCTTTATTTCGCGTTCCGTAAGCCTACGCCACTTTCCCTCAGGCAGATTTCCGAGTTTCAGGAACCCCTCGCTGACCCGTGTCAGCTTGCGAACCGTCAGCCCTTCCCTTTCGCACAGACGTCGAACCTGTCTGTTTCGCCCGTCGTGGATGATTACCTCAAGGACAGTCTGCACACCATTTGAAGCAACTTTTCGAACCTGTGCCGGGGCGGTCTCGCGTGCTTCAATCGTGATCGGCGCAGCCATGCCTGTCAATTGTTCCGTCGTCGGTACACCGTCGACAAACGCAAGATAAACCTTCTGCACCTGATGCCGCGGATGAGCCAATCGATTGGCCAGCTCCCCGTCATTTGTTAAAAGAAGTAAGCCGTCCGAATCCATATCCAGCCGTCCGACCGGATACAGTCTGACACCGGCATCGGCAACCAACTCAGCGACAGTGCGCCGTCCCCGATCGTCCGACAGGGTAGTAACATAACCGCGCGGCTTGTTCAGCATAACGCATATCTTTTCGCTTTCCGGATACGGACGGACAGGTCTTCCCTGCCACGTAACGGCGTCCTGCCCGGGGATAATTTTCTGTCCCAACTCGGCAGGGGCACCGTTTACGCGAACCTCACCGCGTTCAATGGCTGCTTCCGCCGCACGCCGTGACATAACTCCGCAGTCTGTGAAGTATTTTGACACCCTAACAGGCTGACTGCTGCCGTCTTGCATACACGCTGTACGGTTCGTCCCTCGGTTGCTCACTCTTCCTTGGCCTTGTCCTTGCCCAGCAGGGACTTAACTTTGGCAATGATTTCCGGTGAGCGATCCAGCAGATTGGCGACTTGCTCAATAGGATCGGAAGGAGACTTGACGCCGACATTAATCATGTCAACATTTCCTTCTGCGTCAACAATCAGAAATCCGAGAGGCTGCATTGTCAGACCCGTTCCGCCGCCTGCGTAAAACTTCTTGGGCTCCTTGTCTGCACTGGGTTTGTCGGCATCATCACGTCCTCCGGTGGCATATGCCATGGAGACCTTGGAAATCGGGATAATGGTCGTCCCGTTCGCTACAATAGGGGTACCGATAACCGTGTTGGTATCGATCAGATTCTTGATGTTCTGCAGGGAGGTCGCAATAACATCCTGCATTTTGCTTTCATTTGCCATGATTCATGATTCCTTTCTCAATGTTAATTTATGTTTTCCTATGGGTTTCAAAATTAATGGAGGTGTCACGCTGCATCTCCGGGAGCGTTCTCTGCGGGCTTTTCATCCGGATTCCCCGATTCAACGGCATTGGCGGGGACAGCTTCCCGCTTTACAGTCGGCTTGATGCGGATGTATCCCCGCAGAAATGCGAATCCCGCCTTCAGCAGTGCTCCTAAAATATTTCCGAGGCTGACGCGGAAGGTCAGTCTGCAATCGAACGCCAGCGACGATGTATTAAAATCGGGTTCAATGGAAATGTCTGCTTTCTTCATTCCGTCCACGTTGGAAATTTTGTCAAGTACCTCCAAAAGCTGCTGCACAGACTGATCTACTGCCGCAAAAAGAACCGCTGCTGTCATCGCATCCCCTGCGGCAACCTTTACATGAATGCGGGCCACCTTGATATGCAGTTTCCCGAAAAATCTTGAAAAGAACAAGCCGGCGACATGTGCAATCAGCGGAATCATATCTGTCAGCTTCGGCTTTTTTGCCTTTTCCGCCGCACGCCGGGCCTTCCGTTCCTCCGGAGTCAATTTTGCATCTTCGGCAGCTTTTTCCTCTTTTTCACGCTGCTTCTTTGCTTTCTTTTGCGCTTTCTTGGCTTCCTTCTTTTCCTTCTTCTTTGCGGCAGCCGCATCTCTCTTGCGTATTTTCTTCAGCGTATACTGACTGAGTTTATACCTTTTCGGCTTCTTGGGAAGTATGCGAATCGGAATGCCCAAAAACCGGACTGTCAGAGCGAATTCATCTGTTACATCAATGGTAATAAAGGCATGTGCTCCGAACAGAATGCAAAAGAAAAGCAAAATACACCCGACAATAATCAATGCCGTCATGTAACCACCTCCTTAACATCGGCTTTAATAGCTTCATTCGCCTGCCCGTCCTTGCCCGATTGCATGCACGCCGTCCCGGAGTCTGCTGCAGATGTTGCCGCATCCTCCATAACGGTATTTTGCTCGGCGGCACTCAGTGCCTCGGTTTCCGGCAGATCGGCAAGAGATTTCAAGCCGAATACACGCAGAAATTTTTCTGTGGTTCCGAGCAAAACCGGACGCCCCGGTGCATCCAAACGTCCGACCGACTCCAAAAGTCCCTTATCCAGCAAGGATGATACAGCATAAGAACTGTCAACACCGCGGATTGCGTCGATATATGCGCGGGTAACAGGCTGATTATACGCAACCACTGCCAAAACTTCCATGGAGGAAGCAGACAAATTCCCGCCACGCTTGATATCCAGAGCCTCCCGAATCAGCGGTGCAAACTGCTCACGTGTGCAAAGTTGGCAGGAGTCCTGGTAGAGCAGAAGCTGAATACCGCGATTTTCGAAACCGTCCTCCATTTGGGCAGCCAAATTGCGCATATCACGTTCCGTCAGACCTATAACTGCTGCCAGTTTTTCGTAACTGACCGGATGCCCGGCAGCAAACAGAATGGCTTCCATTGCCATTTCCGCTTGCTTAATGGCGGAGCGTGCCTCATTTGGGGATACCGGATCCTCTGGCGCCTCGTCACTTAAATTCACGTTCCGTCACCTCCTTTAAATTATCCTTCATCATATTCCGATGCGGGCATTTCATCAGACGATTCCTCTCCTGCTACAAACGCCGCATCCGTGCTGAATACCGTTTCAGATGAGTCCGACGGTTCAAGCAGCAGCAGTCTTCGCAGTTTCACAAGTTCCAAAACACCGAGAAAAATCGCTATCATGTCAGGCAGGGAAACCGCATCCTCTAGCAATGTGTTCAGCCTGACCGGTTCATCCTTCCCTTTTGTACCGTTTGAAGGGACGTTGAAATGCCGCAATATTCCGACAATTTTGGCTTCAACCGGGACAATAGGGGATGCAATCATCGGCGTAAAGGAAACATGTTCATCCCGCGGCTTTTCCTCCCGATATGCGATAATCCGCCGAACCGCCTGACACAGCGACGCAGCAGACTGATCGGCAACATAGGATTTATCTACCGAAATCTCGTCCGTGTCCTTTACCATGCGTCCCGAATATGTCGCGTACGCAGCGGCAAGACGTATCGCGGCCGCCTTTGCCAGTTGGTATTTCATCAGTGCCTCAGCCAACTCGGTACGGGGGTCCTGTTCCTCCAACTCGGTGCGCGGTAGCAGCATCTTGCTCTTGATGAGCATCAGCTCCGAGGCCATCACTATGAATTCGGAGGCAAGATCCAAGTCCATGGATTCCGCACTTCCGATGTACTCCATATACTGGTCGCAAATCAGGGAGATCGGAATGTCCGATATTTCAACCTTGTTTTTTCGAATCAGCGAAAGCAGCAGGTCCAATGGGCCGTCGAACATCTGCAGGTGGTATGTTAAGTCTTCCATTCCGCAGGCTCCTTTTCTCCGTGAAAATCAGATGTCGGAAGGCTTCCTCTCATGCGAGGAGATTTCCTACATATGTAAGCATCCAGCCGAGAACGCCGGCGTCATTGCCGGAAGTCAGGCCGACTACATACAGAAGCCCGTATGCAACCTTGTTCAGAAGCCAATTTAACGGGCCGGTAAAAGTCCCGAAGGCAAAGAGCAGCAGGAAAGCAAGCATTATATATCGCTCGTAGCGCATAACGCCGAAATACCATTTTGAGGGAAGGAAGGCGTAAAAAATACGCGAACCGTCAAACGGCGGAACCGGAATCAGATTGAATATCGCAAGGTTTATATTCATTATGACGCCGAGATACAGCATGTACAGAAAGAGCGATGCAACCACATAGCCGACAGATGCCGTGAAATCAGATCCGCTTTGAACACAGTCGATATACGACATCGTCTCACTCAGCCAGCTGTTTGTACCGATTGACATTACAACACGCAATGCCGCAAGATGCAAGATTGCGAGGAGCAGATTGGACAACGGTCCTGCCGCTCCCGTCAGTGCCATATCGCGCTTCGGATTTTTAAAATTGCGTGACTGAACAGGAACAGGCTTTGCCCAACCGATATGTGCCACAATCATGCATATGGTACCCAGCAGGTCAAGATGCTTGATCGGATTAAGCGTAATGCGCCCCAGATTGTGTGCAGTGGGATCTCCCAATCGGTATGCCATAAGTCCGTGTGCCGACTCATGTACGGAAAATGCCATGAGAAGCACGGGGAGACTTAAAAGATACATCGGAAGATCCTGCAAAAAACCGCTGAATATGCTCAATGGAACACCTCCTCCTATGCACGCATGAGCGTCGTTCAAAACTCATCGTTGCGCACTATGTCTTCATATGTTTCGCGTCTGACAGCTATGAACAGCTTGCCGCCGCGCACCATAACAAGAGCGGGGCGCGGGAGCCGATTATAGTTGGATGCCATGGAATAATTATAGGCCCCCGTTGTCAGAACCGCTACCGTATCCCCCCGCGCTGCGGGCTGAAGCGGCATGTCCTCTCCGATAAGATCTCCCGATTCGCAGCAGCGTCCCGCAAGCGTTACCTGCCATGAACGCTCCTCATCCGGTCGGTTCGCAACCAGTGCCGTATACCGGGATTGATACAACGCGTAGCGTGGGTTATCCGGCATTCCGCCGTCTATTGACACATAAGTACGGAAGCCCGGAATTTTCTTGACCGACCCGACAGTGTAGAGCGTGATTCCCGCTGCCGCAACCAGTGACCGCCCCGGTTCCAAAATAATACGCGGCATAGGGAAATCACGGTTTCTGCAAATGGTACGCACCTCTGCGCCCATATCCCGAATAACTGCGGCATAGTCCACGGCGGGATCTTCTTCCGTGTAGGGAACGCCGAGTCCGCCGCCCAAATTCAGTTCGCGCGCTGTGAATTCTGTTTCCTTGCGAACGGCCGCCATGAAATCGACCATGATACGGGCGGCATCTACGAAAGGACCTCGGTCGAAAATCTGAGATCCTACATGGCAGTGAAATCCCCGCAGATCAATGTGCGGAAGACACAGGGCATGGCGCGTGATCTCCATGGCCTGTCCTGTTGTTATCGCCGATCCGAACTTGGAATCCACCTGACCCGTCGAAATCGCCCTATGGGTATGCGGGTCAATGCCGGGGGTAATGCGCAGGAGAACGGGCTGAATTTTCCCGTACTCGGCAGCAATCCGTTCCAGCAGATCCAGCTCCTCGCGGTTGTCCGCCACAAACGTTCCGACGCCCATATCCAAGGCGTCCCGTATATCGCGCTCCGTCTTATTGTTGCCGTGAAAGTATATGCGGGATGCCGGAAAGCCGGCACGGCGGGCAGTATAGAGTTCCCCGCCGGACACGCAGTCCACGCCCATCTGCTCTTCCGCGGCAATACGGTACATGTGCGTGCAGCACAGCGCTTTGGATGCATACAGAGGCAATGCGTCCTCGCCGAACACTTCGGTTGCCGTTTGATGGTATATACGGCACATCTTCCGTACGGCATCCTCATCCATAACATAAAGCGGAGTGCCGTATGTGTGCGCCAGTTCAATCGTATCCGCTCCGCCTATGGTAAGATGCCCTGCCTCATTGACGGACAGATGAGGATATAGCAGATTCATAAGCAAATCTCCCAATGAAGTGCTGTTGGTGATTATTTTCCGAAATTCAAGCCGGTGATGCCACCGACAGTGTGCCAAAATTCATCCCGTCCCTCCCCGCGAAGAGCGGAAAAGGGGATTACCCGAACGCCTGTAAGCAGCGGGTGCGAAGCAATGGCGGTAAGATTGGCAGTTCTTTCGGTGGCATTCAGCTTGTCTACCTTGGTTGCCACGGAGAAAAAAGGAATCCCGCTTTCCAGAAGGAACGAAACCATGTCCTCATCGTCCGCAGTAAGTCCCAAGCGGCTGTCCACCAACTGAACGGCAGTGCAAAGACGGTCTATATTGGGATTCTTTGTAAAGAAACCATCGGTAAGTGCCGACCATTTCTCCTTCTCTTCCCTGCTGCGTTTGGCAAAACCATATCCCGGCAGGTCAACGAGAAACAGTTTGTGATCCAAATCATAGAAATTTACGGTGATCGTCTTTCCCGGAGCGGAGCTGACTCTCGCAAGATTTTTACGGTTGAGTAAAGAGTTGACGAGCGAGCTTTTGCCCACGTT
>CAVDLN010000010.1:21193-27457 GCA_963609805.1 Erysipelotrichaceae bacterium
GCGAAGAGACGCGTTCTGTAAATTAACTGGAGTAGGCATACCATATCCTTTCAGTTTCGGGCAGTCAAAACGGAGGCTCAATGCTGTCAACAGGTGTCGGCTGAATCAATGCTGCCTGCAGTACTTCGTCTGCCCTACGGCAGGGAATAAAGGTTAGGTTTTCCCGTGCAATCGGGTCAATCTCTTCAAGATCACCTGTATTGTCGGCGGGAATCAGTACGGTTTTTACGCCGGCTGCGTAGGCGGCCATGGTCTTTTCACGCAATCCGCCGATAGGCAAAACCGTGCCGCGAAGTGTGATCTCACCCGTCATGGCAATATCACGGCGTACGGGAATACCGGACAGGGCGCTGACCAGCGCCGTCATCATGGTAACACCTGCTGAAGGGCCGTCCTTGGGGACTGCTCCCTCAGGCACATGAATATGGATATCCTTCTTTTTATAAAAATCGGTCGGAATCCCATACTCCGATGCGATGCTGCGTGTAAAGGTCAGTGCCGCATGGGCGGATTCTTTCATAACGTCACCCAAGGATCCTGTCAGCTCCAGCTTACCCGTGCCTTCCAGTACGGCGCACTCGACGCGCAGCATGTCTCCGCCGGCTTCCGTATAGGCAAGTCCGTTGACAACCCCGGTTTCATCCTCATCCGAAATATGTTCCGGCATCAGGCGGTGCGGTCCCAAATAAGTACGAACATCCTCTGCCTTAACTGTCAGATGCTTGACATCCGGGTTCTCAAGCAATTTCTTCGCACCTTTGCGACAGAGCGACGCGATGCTGCGTTCCAGATTGCGTACGCCAGCCTCTCTGGTATAGTAATCGATGATCTCCTCAACAGCTTCGGTTGTAATTTTCATGGACCGTTTGTTCAGGCCGTGCTTTTTCAGCTGCTTTGGAATCAGGTGATTCAATGCAATCGCCGTCTTCTCCCGACGCGTATAGGAAGGCAACTCGATAATTTCCATACGGTCTATAAGAGGCTTTGGAATGGTATCCAACGAATTCGCGGTAGCTATGAACAGGCAGTCGGAAAGGTCATACGGAAGTTCAACAAAGTGGTCTCGAAAATACCGATTCTGCTCAGGGTCAAGCACCTCAAGAAGCGCGGAGGAGGGATCCCCGTGCGCATCGCGGGTCAGCTTATCGATTTCATCCAGCAAAATAAGAGGATTTTTTACGCCAACCTGGGTCAGCGCGGTAATGATCCGTCCCGGCATCGCGCCGATATAGGTCTTTCGGTGCCCGCGAATATCCGATTCATCCCGGACACCGCCGAGGGAAACGCGCACATACTTGCGTCTCATGGCACGTGCGATAGACGCTGCGACAGATGTCTTCCCGACGCCGGGAGGGCCGACCAGGCACAGAATCTGATTCTTCAGCTCGGGTGACATTTGCTTGACGGCCATATACTCCAGGATGCGCTCCTTGACCTTTTCCAATCCGTCATGGTCGGCGTCCAGGATCTTTTTCGCAACCTCAATGTTAACGCGATCTGCCGTTTCCTTTTTCCACGGAATCTCCAGGCAGGTATCCAGATAGTTTGTGAGTACGGACGCCTCCGCCGAACCGTAAGGAAGCTTGGACAGCCGCTCGTTTTCTTTAAGCAGCTTTTTCTGCACTTCGGCAGGCAGTTCCGCTTTCATGATACGTTCAAAATATTCGTCCGTATCTCCGCCGCTCTCTCCGAGTTCATCCTGGATTACTTTGATTTCCTCGCGCAGAAAATATTCCCGCTGGCTGCGGCTGATACGATCGCGGACGCGCTTCCTGATATCGGCCTCGCAGGACAGCACCTCACTCTCATGGCGCATAAGAAGAATCAGCGTGTCAATGCGTACCATGGGATCGAAGCACTCCAGTATGGTTTGCTTGTCCTCATAGCGAACCAAGATGTTTGCCGCAACAAAATCCGCGTACAGCCCGGGATTTCGAATGGTTGACACATGTGTCATGATGTCGTCGGCAACAGCCGGAATGAAGCGCACCACCTGCCTAAGTGCAAGATTTGCCTCGCGCAGATATGCTTCCCCTTTGACACCCCCGTCGTCCTCCGAGACGACGGTCTTTGCGACAACATCGGCTATCGTATATTCCGCCAGCGGAGTAACAGAGGAAATTGTCGCACGGCAAAGCCCCTCCGCAATGAGTCTGGTCTCTCCGTCCGGAGTCCTGATCAGCTGCTTGATACGTGCAACCGTTCCGACAGGACATATTTTTGTCAAAGCAGGCTCTCCGGTATCCGGTTCCGAGATATCGAGCAGCGACGCAAGCAGTATATTCTCCCCTGTCGTCGCTGCAGCCTGTGCCGCAGCACCGGAGTGGAAGCTGTCCGGGGAAATATCGCTGCTGACGGTCATTCCGGGAAACGTGACTACACCCCGCAGAACAACCAGCGGGAGCGTCCGATTCTCGGCTTTTTCAATATATTTCGACATAGTAAGTAAGCAGTCCTTTCAAAAGAGGGAAAACGCAGATTGAAACAAACAGTCATTCTCTTTTCCTATTATAGCACATCTTCAAAAATAAATCTATAGGTAAAAATGAATTTTTCAAATTTTTCCGCTCGGATGGACAGCACAGCTCACTTGCTTGCATCTGCTGCTTCCGTTTTGCTTTGGCATATATAAAAAGACCGGATTCAAAGCAAAAATCCGGTCTTTTTTTCGGAGCCTGTCACATCAGGCGTGCATTGCACGCATGGCGTTGAGTATGGCAATAACGGATACGCCTACATCGGCAAACGACGCAATCCACATGCCGTAGGCGCCAAGCAGATTCAAAGCCGAAAGAGCAAGAACAATCAGCTTGACCGCCAAAGCGAATGTAATATTTTGCCGAACAATGCGCAGAGTGCGTCTGGCAATGCGAATAGCTGTCGGAATAGCGATCATTTTATCGTCCATCAGCACGACATCCGCCGCTTCAATGGCCGCGTCGGAGCCCATGCCTCCCATTGCAATTCCGATATCGGCGCGCGCCAGAACCGGTGCATCGTTGATACCGTCACCGACGAATGCAACCGCCCCCGCTTTCCCGTCTTTTGGCGCTTTTTCTGGCAGCTTCATGATTTTTTCCAACCAGCTGACTTTATCGGCAGGAAGCAATCCTGCGTGGTATTCATTTATACCAACTCGTTCCGATACACTGCGTGCGACCGCGTCACCGTCCCCTGTAAGCATGACAGTCCGACGGATCCCGCCGCTTTTCAGTTCGGCAACGGCATCCTGCGCATCGGCCTTAACCTGATCCGCCACAACAAGATATCCCGCATACTTCCCGTCCAGCGCAACATACACAACCGTGCCCGGCTTATGGCAGATCTCGTGCGCAATGCCCTGCTCATCCATCAGCTTGGCATTTCCGGCAAGTACACGGCGCAGGGGCAGTCTTTCTGTTCCTCCCACCTGAGCCGCAACGCCGTGCCCCGCTTTTTCTTCGACCGTAGCCGGGTGCAGGGCGGCCTGATCCGGCTGTGCGGCTGCAGTCAACGCTTTTGCGATCGGGTGTGTGGAAAACGCCTCGGCGCCTGCTGCGTAGCAAAGCAGTGCCGCTGCATCGATATCCTCTGTCGGTCGGATGTCCTCAACGGCAAACCTTCCCTGCGTTAACGTGCCGGTTTTATCGAAAACAATCGTATCGCAGTCGGCAAGTGTTTCCAGGTAGTTGGACCCCTTGATCAAAATTCCCCGTCTGGATGCCCCGCCGATTCCGCCGAAAAAGGAAAGCGGTACCGAGATGACCAGCGCACAGGGGCAAGAGATAACAAGGAAGGAAATAGCGCGGTATATCCAGCTGCTCCAAACGGAAAAATCACCCGCATCGATGACCAGCGGCGGGATAATTGCCAGCAGTGCAGCTGAAATTACGACGGCCGGCGTATATACGCGCGCGAACTTCGTAACAAAATGCTCACTCCGGGATTTACGTTCACCCGCATTTTCGACCAGTTCGAGAATTTTGGAAACGGTAGATTCGCCAAAAGGTTTGGTGACTTGCACGCGAATAAGCCCGGTCAGATTTACGCAGCCGCTTACTACCGCGTCACCGACGGCAGCATCGCGCGGTACCGACTCTCCTGTCAGTGCAACCGTGTCCAGCATCGTTGTACCCTCGATTATGACGCCGTCCAGCGGAATTTTATCTCCGGCCCGCACCTGAATGATATCTCCCGCAGAAACTTCTTCCGGCGAAACAACCGTCACCTCGCCATTCCTTTCAAGGTTCGCGGAATCCGGGCGAATCGACATCAGGGACGATATGGATGCACGGCTTTTGCCGACGGCAATTTCTTCAAACAGCTCGCCGACACGATAAAAGAGCATGACAAAGACCGCTTCCGGATACTCTCCGATAGCCAGCGCGCCAACGGTCGCAAGTGCCATCAGAAAATTCTCGTCAAACACCTGTCCGTGCGCTATATTTTTGCCTGCCTTCAGCAGAACGCGCCATCCTATGAAAAAATACGGAATCAGGAACAGACACATACCTTCCCAGCTGAATCCGTCTGACAACACGAAAACCCATTTTTTCAGAATCACGCAAAGAATCAGCAGTGCGGCGGAAACCGAAATTTCAATCAAAGAGCGCTTTTGCTTTTTTTTCATAAATTATCTGCTCCTTCCGATCCGGGCGGATTGTGCGTTCCGGCTGCGGATTATTCTGTCATTTCAAAATGACTGTGCAGTCATCGTCTACACGGGCACATGCTTTGGCCGCCTTTTTTGCAATGTCATCAAATGCCGCGTCATCGGCTTCCAGCGTCATGCGCTGTGCCATAAAGCTGATGCTTACATAGGTTACACCGGGAATCTTCCGGACGGCGTCCTCCATTTTTGCCGCACAATTTGCGCAATCAAGGTTTTCCATTACAAATACTTTTTTCATAAATATTTCTCCTCTCAAAAATTTCAAGAACATTCAAAGCGTGATTCGGTTTACTCCAAAACGTGTTCCGTGCCGCATTTCATGATAGTATGCACGTGCTCGTCCGCCAACGCGTAAATCACATTCTTCCCTTCCCTGCGGTAACCGACAAGGCCGGCTGTCTTGAGAAGTCGTAGTTGGTGGGATACCGCCGATACCGTCAATCCCAGAAGCTGTGCCAGATCGCATACGCAAAGCTCGGAATGCTGCAGCGCAGCGAGAATCCGTATCCTGCTGGTGTCGCCGAACATCCGAAACAAATCCGCCAGCTGCTGCTGCTGCTCCGGATCGGGCATCTGTACGCGTACACGTTCCACAACATCCGGATGCGGTACAGTCTGTTCACAGACAGGCAGTTCATACTGCACTGCGGAAATATCTTTTTCTTCGCCGATTTCCATATGCTATGCTCCTTTCATGCAAACATTTGAACATCTGTTCAAGCGTTTGCATTATACACCATCGCTTGTAATTTGTCAAAAGGTAAAATTGTTATTTTCCTGTTTTTTCTCTTTTTCCAGAAAAAAGCCTTTGAACGAGCATTTTCCCATTTTTTATATTGACTTGCCGCCCTTTTGCGTGCTATAATCACAGCAGTGCAGGCTGATTGGCGCAGATATGATTCACTCTCCAAACACTTGGGATGGCTTGAAGCGCAGCGGCCGACACAAAATATGGATAATTTGAATGCTACGGAGGCGTACAGTACTCAATGGAAAATCAAGAAATCAGTGAACTTCTCAGCCGGGGAAGCTTTAATTGCAGCTGCGGTCACTACCATGATGCCAAAATAAAGGATGTATTCATAGCATCCGGTGCGGTAGCCAACATTCCCGCAATGCTTGCCAAATACGGTTGCAAAAAAGCTTTTGTCCTTGCTGACGAAAACACCTATGAGGCGGCGGGCGAACAGGTTATTTACGAGATAAAGAAAAGCGGCTGTCCCTATTCGCTGTTCATTATGGGGAAAGAGCGCATCGAGCCGGATGAACGCGCGGCAGGTTCCGTGCTGCTGCATTATGATGCATCATGCAATATGCTTGTGTGCATAGGCAGCGGAGTTATAAACGATATCGGGAAGATAGTCGCAGAGACTGCCCATATACCGTCCATGATTGTCGGGACGGCACCGTCCATGGATGGCTATGGATCGGGTACTTCTTCCGTGATACGCGACAGCCTCAAGGTTTCCGTAGACAGCCACTGTCCGGACGTTGTAATCGGAGATCTTGATATTCTCTGTCGGGCGCCGATGCGAATGATTCAATCCGGAATAGGGGATATGCTTGCAAAGTATATCAGCATATGCGAATGGCGCATTTCCCGCATAATAAAC
>CAVDLN010000011.1:0-26270 GCA_963609805.1 Erysipelotrichaceae bacterium
GTTAAAATCTTTTCATCCGACAGAGTTAAAGCAATTTGGAAAGTACCCATTCCGCTATATGACATATCAAAAATTCTTCGTACCACATACGCTGCTTCTTCATCAATTATCCAGTGTTGTGAGTTATCGGGACTTTTAATATAGCCATAAGGCGGCGGGCTTAAAGGTATTCCGGAACCGCCTTTAATCTTATTGCTGATACGGCGCTTTTTACTGATATCGCGAGCGTACCATTCATTGAACATACGTCGTTCGGGAAGGTGAAGCGCAAACAGCAAAAATGCAGTATTCATGCGGGTTTGCGGCGAGATGGCTCTCGATCAGATACCTCTCTTTCAGACGGTCAAGGGGCTGAAATCACAATCGCATAGTTGTTTTCATGGGAGAATGGCGGTAACTTCAGTCATTCTCCCTTTTTTCGTTCCTGCCGCTTTCAATGAGGAGGAACACGAACATGGAAGAACCGAAAAGCAAAGCGAAGCGCGGGGCAAAGACCGCTGCGGCTGCGCAAGAGGATAAAATCACGCTGCTCCCGCTGTCGGAGCTGCACGACTTCCCAAATCACCCGTTCAAGGTGCGGGACGACGAGGCCATGCAGGAAACGACGGAGAGCATCCGGCAGTACGGCGTTCTCGTCCCGGCTATCGTCCGTCCCCGCGCGGGCGGCGGCTATGAGATTATCGCCGGACACCGGCGCAGGCACGGCAGCGAGCTGGCGGGGCTTTCCGCCATGCCCTGCATCGTGCGGCAGATGGACGACGACACCGCCACCATCCTCATGGTGGACAGCAATATCCAGCGCGAGAACATCCTTCCCTCCGAACGGGCGCAGGCGTATAAAATGAAGCTGGAGGCTATCCGCCGCAAGGCTGGCAGACCGGCAAAAGCGGAAGAAATTGACACCTCAGAAAATGGTGGACAAAATGGCCACGATTTGCGCGGTATCAAAAGCCGCGAACTGTTGGCAGAAAACTCGGACGACAGTGCGCGCACCATTCAGCGCTACATCCGCCTGACAGAACTCTCCCCGGAGCTTCAGCAGATGGTGGACGAGAAGAAGATCGGCATGACCCCCGCCGTGGAAATCTCCTACCTCAAGCCGGAGGAACAGCAGATGCTCCTGACCGCCATCGACAGCGAGCAGGCTACGCCCTCGCTTTCGCAGGCACAGCGCATGAAAAAGCTCTCCCGCGACGGCAAGCTCAACGACGACACCATGCTGGACATCATGATGGAGCAGAAAAAACCGGAGGGCTATAACGTCGTCCTCTCGGCGGACAAGCTGCGCAAATACTTCCCGCGCTCCTATACGCCGCAGAAGATGGAGGAAACCATCCTGAAGCTGCTGGACGCATGGCTGCGCAAGCGCCAGCGCGACCAGTCCAGATAACCGAATACGACCGCAGACAACCACGACACCGACCGGGCAGAGAGATTTCTTTGCCCGGTTTTGTCATATCCAGAGAGGAGCAAAGCCATGTATATCAACACGTTCAAGTATAAGCCGGAGGACGTTTCCTGCGTCCTCTGCACGGAATATGTCAAAAAGCTGGGTTGCACCGCCCTGTCCTGCCCCTGCCTTGCCGAGCGTATGGAAGCCGGTACGGTGGGCTATGCGGAGGCCGTCGCGGAGCTGTTTCCGTACCGTCCGCGCCTGACCGCAAGAATCATGCGGCTGGCGGAGAGCTTTCCCGGAACCATGTGGCAGGACGACGCCCACAGGAAGCGTATGGAGACCCTGCGGCTGCTGCTGGGCTGCCGCAAGGAGCGCGACACGCCGGAGTTCTTCGCCGCGCTGTATCTGCTGACCTCCAATAAGGAGCTTGCGGACAGGACCTTTAACTGCTTCTTCCGCGGCGGCATCGACTTCCGCTACGCCCGCAGGCGCGGCATCTCATCCCATGATTACATGCTGCTTATGGCGGCAAAGAGCCTTTACTGCCACACGGCGGAGGTCACGCAGGGCGACCTTGCGGAGCCGCAGATCATCCCGGGCGAGGCATTCCGGCTGCTCATCAACGCCCTGCTCATCGCCCGTTTTGGGCTGGACGCCCTGAAAATTACCGCAAGACGCGGACAGCGGGAATATACCCTCCGCCGCCTCATCCGCCGCGAAGCAGGGGGAAACGCTCCGTCTGCGGGGCTGCTTTTTCCCTCTGAGGGGAGGTGAACACCGTGGCAGTATTTCGCGTGGAGAAGAACCACAATTACACGGTCATGTCCAATTACCACCTGCGGGACACCCGCCTGACGCTGAAATCCATCGGTCTGCTGTCCAAAATGCTCTCTTTGACAGATGAGTGGGACTACACCACCCGCGGGCTTGCCGCCATCTGCAAGGAGGGCGTGGACGCCATCGGCGCGGCACTGAAGGAGCTGGAGGTCAGAGGCTACCTTGTCCGACGTCAGATTCGTGACAGTAAAGGCAGAATCACCGACACCGAGTACACTATCTACGAATCCCCGCATCCGCCCTTGCCGGATACGGCTTCACCAGATACGGAAAACCCGTATCTGGATACCCCGGATACGGCGGAGCCATATACGGAAAAGCCCGCGCAATTAAATAAAGATAGAAGAAATAAAGAAAAAGAAATTCCTGATGAATCTATTACGGACACATCAAATCCTGATCCAATCTATCCCCCAGCCCCCTTGCAGGGCGCGGGATATGACGGGATAGGATACGAGGAAGCGCGAGAGATCGTCAAAGATAATATCGAGTACGACATTCTCGTGCAGGACCCGCGGCAGGACAGGGAGCAGCTTGACGAGGTGGTGGAGCTTATTGCGGAAACCCTCTGCTCCCGTAAGAAAACCATCGTGATTGCAGGAGACGAGTACCCGGCTGAGATGGTGAAGGAGAAGCTGCTGCGCATCACAGCCTCCCACATCGAGTACGTCTTTGACTGCCTGAAGCAGAATACCACCTACGTCCGCAACATCAAGAAATACCTGCTGGCATCGCTGTTCAACGCGCCCAGCACCATCGGCAGCTACTATTCCGCCCTCGTCAACCACGATATGTACGGCGACGGGCTGCGCGGCCGGTAGCCGCCGCGTCCCATGGAGGACGGCGTTCCCCATATCCGCGCGCCCCCTGCGGGGCGCGGAACCATTCTATCCGCTCATGCGGTAAAAAACAGGAGGACAAGGCACATGGCAAAATCCAATTATCCCCATAAGCAGAGAAACGGCGGCAGCAACCGGGGCGCGCTCATTGCGCTGCTGGTGCTGCTCATCATCGCGGCGGCGGTGTTCCTGCTGCGAAGCTGCACGGACGGCAAGACGCCCGATCTCGTCCCCGGCGGTATCGTCTACGACCCCGGCGCGGTGGAGGGCGGCTGGAACGAGGCGGACACGGACAAGATCGTGGACGCGCTCAACGAAAAGGTGGAGCAGGGCATGATCAACATCTCCATGAACACCACGCCCACCTTCCAAAACGGCAGCTCTGCCGGAAACCTGATGATCGTCAACGAGAGCGTCAACAACTACCCGCAGGTGGTGGAGATCCACCGCAACGACACCGGCGAGGTGATCTACAAGTCCGGCGCGATCCCCGTAGGCAGCAAACTGGAAACGGCGAAGCTGTCCGCCGATCTTGACGCCGGAACATACGAATGCACCGCCCTTTTCTACAACGTAGACCCCGACAGCGGCGAATACCTCGGCTGTGCGGGCGCTGTCATCACCGTCACCGTTCTGGAGTGACGGTTTTTCATTTCGTGACCATGCCGCAAGGCGGTCAATATATTTTACAAGCCGAAAGGCGAAAGGAGAAAAACCTATGAAAAAGCATACCTCCAAGCTCATCGCACTCGTCCTGGCGCTCTGCCTCTGCCTCAGCCTGTCCGTTTCCGCATTCGCGGCGGAGATCGACAGCTCTGGCGGCTCCGGCTCCACCCCCGTCAACCTCAGCTCCACCTCGGACGGCACCGAGGGTGGCGACCCCTCCGCCACCGCCATGCGCGTCACCGTTCCCACCGCGCTCCCGATGGCCATGTCGCAGGACGGCGACGTGACCACCGCCAACAACTGCCAGATCGTCAACCACTCCTACGGCGCGGTGCGCGTGAAGTCCGTTTCCATCACCGCAGCCTCCGGTTGGAAGCTCACGGCCTTCGGCAATAAGTCCATTCTCGCCGGAGAAAAGGTGGACAGCAACAAGCTGGGCTTTGCCATCTCCATCGGCGGCGGGCAGCAGAAGGCCACCGACGCCTCCAACGCCAACACCCAGACACTCATCGACGCGCCCATCGCAGGCTGCTACATGACCGGCGCGGGTGACAGCACCGGCAACACCGTGAAGATCGACTACGCCGCCATCGTCACCCCGCTGTCCTCCGCCGTGACCGGCGCGACCGTGGCAAACGTGGTGTTCATCGTGGAGTGGGATACCGCGGCGTAAGAGAAAAATCCAACAGCCAAGCGAATAAACCACAAAACAGCGGCGGGCGGCTCCCTTTGCGGGGGCTGCCCCTGCCGCAGAAAGGCAGGCTTTATGAAACGAAAAACCATCCCGGCGTTTTTCCTCGCCCTTGCGCTGGTGTTTTCCCTTTCCACCGGCGCGCTGGCGGCAGGCACGACCACCGCCACCGTACCGGTGACGCTGACCGTTTCCAACGAGTACCGGGCGGTCAACGTCACCGTCCCCGCCGCCCTGCCCGTGTACGTCATCAACGGCACGGTGGTCACGGCAGACAACGCGAGGATCACCAACAACGCCAAAACCGGCTCCGTGCAGGTGACGGGACTTTCCGTCACGGACGGAGCGTACAAGGTCGGGAGCTACGACAGCTTCTCCGGCAGCAAGACCATCGCCCTGAAGATTAACGGCTGCGTCACAGCCGGCGCGGGCAGAGTGCAGCTCACGTCCGCCGCCTTTCCCGTGATCGCGGCGGGCGGAAGCCAGAAGCTCACCTATTTCGCAAAGGTGTCCGGCGACGCGCCCAACAGCAGGGACGTACAGGCGGCGAACGTGGTATTTACCATCTCCATCGTGGATTAAGGAGGGGGCAGCATGACGCTTATGAAAGCAAAAAAGCCGCTGGCTCTGCTGCTGGCGCTTCTGGCGGCGCTGTCGCTGCTCGGCACCACGGCGCTGGCGGCAGGGCTGCCGGAGGAAACGGTTGCGGCACAAACGGAGCCGTGCGGCGAAGACTGCGGACACACGCACGAAGAAGTATTTTCACACACGGAACACACAGAAGAATCCCTGCCAGAACCGGAAGAAATAGCTGTGCCGGTGGCAACACCTTTGTTGGAACAGCCTGAACCGGAAGCCGGACAGCCCTCCGATACCTCCGGCGTGATTCCGGGCAGCGGCATCTATTGGGAACTCAACGAATATGGCTGGCTCATGCTCTCCGGCAACGGGAGCTGTCCTACATTTGTAAGCCCGGACGATCAGCCTTGGGCGGCGGTACGGGAGCAGATCACACAGGTGTGGTTTGAGGATATGGACGCGCTCTGCATCCCCAGCCTTGCCTACTGGTTTACCGGCTGCACCGCCCTGACCATGGCGGAGATTCCCTACACCACGCCGGTCATCGGGGCGGCGGCCTTTGCGGACTGCCCCTCACTGCGGCAGATTCAGCTCTATTACAGCGGAGCTTTTACCATTGTCCCCGGCGCGTTTTCCACCGGCTCTCTGACGCCGCTGCTGGTACTGTTCATCCCGGAATATGACAGCGTTCTGGGTACTCTCGCGGCATACGACTGGACGGAGGATCGCCGCGCCGCCTACTTTGAGGACGTTTACGGCATCACCCTGCTGGCGACGGGGTACTGCTCCAACTGCAAACGAACGTGCAGCTACACGGTGGAGTATGAGCAGTGGACAAACAGCGAGCATTGCGTCCGGCACTGGTGTTCCAACTGCGGATACGATCAGGCGGGCGGCGTCAACGGCGAAGCCCACAGCTTCCGAAGCGGTGTCTGCTCCAAATGCGGCTACTCCAACGGCAGCGGCGGAGGCGGTGGTGGAGGCGGAAACGTCTGCTACCACAGCTCGACCCGTACCTCATGGAGCGGCTGCGACTGGTATGAATACTGCCGTTCCTGCGGCGCACTGGTGGACTACGGCACCAGCCACGGCACCTACGTTTACGGCGCGTGGGAGTATTACAGCAGCAGCCAGCACCGGCGCAGCTACGCCTGCTCCGACTGCGGCGAGGGAACCTATCGCTACGCTTCCCATTCGGTTTCAACGCAGTACGCGCAGTACAGCGCAGCCCAGCACCGAACCGTGCAATCCTGCTCCGTCTGCAATGCGACGCTCTCCTCGTCCTATTCCGCCCATACTTTCACCTACGGAAGCTGGCAGAGCGATTCCGCGGCGCAGCATCGCAGGGCTAAGACCTGCTCCGCCTGCGGATACAGCGAGTATGAATACGCCGCCCATTCCCTGACGGCCGGTGCATGGCAGACCGACGAGGGCGCGAACTATTCCACCCGCCACAAGCGGCTGCTCTCCTGCGTCTGCGGGTACAGCCGGTATGAGTACGCCGAGCATCAATGCACGTCCGAGGAAGCGTGGCGGGATTTTGACGCGGAGCACCACACCCGCCATGAATCCTGTCTGTGCGGATACGAAAGAAACCTTTATACCTACCATGTCTTTTTGGACACGCTGACGCTGTTCAGCGATACAGAGCATACAAGAACCCGCACCTGTGAGTGCGGGCGCGTTGTTACGGCGGAGGAAGCCCATGCGTTTCAGTACGGCGCGTGGCAGAGCGTTTCCGATACGGAGCATCGCCGTGCCGTTTCCTGCGATTGTGGGTATAAGGGCTTTGCGGTGCAGGCGCATCTTGACGGGGACAGCGACGGATATTGTGATGACTGCGGTTATCTGCTGACCCGATTTTCAGTCATCGTCCCTGCCGGTATGACGTTGACCGTATCAAAAACCGGCACGGTCTATGCCGCATCCAACGTCCGCATCGTCAACCGCTCCACCGGCGCGGTCAGCGTCAGCTCCGTCACCCTGCGCACAGAGAACGGCTGGACGCTGGTGCCGTTTTCCACCAACATGGCAACAGAAAAGGTGGACAGCCGTAAAATCGGCTTTTCTGTCAACGGCGCACAGAGCAGGACGACCAGTGCGGAGGAAGCCCTGCCCCTCGGCGGCGGTTGGCGCATTCCCGGCGGCGAGGCGCTGCCGCTGCACTATGACGCGGTGGTATCTGCCGCCTCCCGTCCCATCTCCGAGCAGGTGCTGACCGTGATTTTCGTGCTGGAATGGGCAGGCACGTAACAATTCACCCCACTATGCGGGAAAGGAGGGATGACCCTTGCAGGAGGAAGTGGAAAACAGAGCGGTCACGCTGGTCATCAGCGCGACAAAGCTCACCGGGCGGCTGCTGAAAGCCGCCATTCTGAAATATCTGGCAAGCCGCAAGGAGAAGCGGCTGCAAAAAGCCCGTGCCGCGCCGGAAAAGCCCACCGGCAAGCAGACGGTAAAGCAGCTCATCGGGCAGAATCAGGGCGTATCCAACATCGAGATCACCGACAGCAACATCAAATCTTTTGAGCGCGTGGCACGGAAGTACGGCGTGGATTTCGCCGTGAAGAAGGACCGCAGCGTGTCCCCGCCGAAATACCTCGTCTTTTTCAAGGGGCGGGACGCAGACGCACTGACGGCGGCGTTCCGAGAATACACGGCAAAAGAGGTCAAGCGGGCCTCGCAGGACAAACCCTCGGTGCTGGAGCAGCTCCGCGCGCTCAAGGCGAAGGTGCTGTCCCTTACGCCGGACAAAGCCCGGAACAAGGACAAGGGGCTGGAGCTATGAAGCAGATCAACGTAAAGAAGCTCCTGCTTCCCAATCTTCCCTACGTCTTTATCGCGCTCTTTGCCACCAAGCTGGGGCAGGCGGCGCGGCTGGCTCCCGGCGCGGACTTTTCACAAAAGTCGCTGCACATCATGGAGGGCTTCGCCGCCGCATTCCAGTCCGTGCTCCCCAGCTTTCACCCCATCGACCTGTGCGTAGGCGTTGCCGCCGCCCTGCTCATCCGGCTTGCCGTCTACGTCAAGGGGAAGAACGCGCGGAAGTTTCGGAAGAATATCGAGTACGGCAGCGCAAGATGGGGAAATGCAGAGGACATCAAGCCCTACACTGACCCCACCTTTGCCAACAACGTCATTCTCACCCAGACGGAGCGGCTGACCATGAACAGCCGCCCCAAGGACCCGAAAACCGCGCGGAACAAAAACGTGCTGGTGGTGGGCGGCTCCGGCAGCGGCAAGACGCGGTTTTTCATTAAGCCAAACCTCATGCAATTACACAGTTCATACGTTGTGACCGATCCGAAAGGCAGCATCGTGGTCGAATGTGGAAAATTACTCCAGCGGAACCAGTATAAGATCAAGATTCTGAACACCATCAACTTCAAAAAGTCCCACCACTACAACCCCTTCGCGTATCTCCACTCGGAAAAGGACATTCTGAAGCTGGTCACGACCCTCATTGCCAACACGCAGGGCGACGGAAAATCCGGCGACGACTTCTGGCGCAAGGCGGAGACGCTGCTCTACACGGCGCTCATCGGGTATATCTACTACGAAGCGCCGGTGGAGGAGCAGAACTTCGCCACCCTCATCGAAATGATCAACACCATGGAGGTGCGGGAGGACGACGAGGACTTCAAAAATCCCGTCGATCTGATGTTTGAGGAACTGGCAAAACGGGAGCCGCATCACTTCGCCGTGCGCCAATATGCCAAATACCGCTTAGCGGCGGGCAAGACCGCAAAAAGTATTTTAATTAGCTGCGGTGCGCGCCTTGCCCCCTTCGACATTCAGGAGCTTCGGGAGATCACGGCGTATGACGAGCTGGAGCTGGACACGCTGGGCGACCGGAAAACGGCGCTGTTCATCATCATCTCTGACACCGATGATACCTTCAATTTCCTCGCCAGCATGATCTATACCCAGCTATTCAACCTCCTGTGCGACAAGGCCGACGACGTGTACGGCGGCAGGTTGCCCATCCATGTGCGCTGCCTCATCGACGAGTGTGCCAACATCGGGCAGATTCCCAAGCTGGAGAAGCTCATGGCCACCATCCGCAGCCGCGAGATCTCCGCCTGCCTTGTTTTGCAGGCACAGAGCCAGCTCAAGGCGCTCTACAAGGACAACTGCGATACCATCATCGGCAACTGCGACAGCTCCGTGTTCCTCGGCGGCAAGGAGCCGACCACATTAAAGGAGCTGTCCGCCGCACTGGGCAAGGAAACCATTGACACCTTCAACACGGGAGAATCCCGTGGGCGCGAGGTTTCCCACAGTCTGAACTATCAAAAGCTCGGCAAGGAGCTGATGAGTCAGGATGAGCTTGCCGTCATGAACGGCGGCAAGTGCGTCTTGCAGCTTCGCGGCGTGCGCCCCTTCCTATCGGACAAGTACGACATCACCCAGCACCCCAACTACAAGTATCTTTCGGACGCGAATCCCAAGAACGCCTTTGACATTGAAAAATTCCTCTCCACAAAGCTCAAGCTGAAGCCGGAGGAGGAATTTGAGGTTTTTGACGCGGGCGCGGCCGCAGGTTCAGAATCCGCCTGATTTGGCGGATTTTTATATATAGATCAGACACCCATTCCGTAAAGGAGGACGCCGACAATGCAGCAGACACACGCGAAACGCAAAGTCGGAGGAAAGCACAACCGAAAATTTGAAAGGAGAAGCCGGAATCGACAGCCGCACACGGCGGCCAGCTCATTCCGGCTTTGCGGTTTCCATCGTAAAAACCATAAAGAAACGATTCCGGCACATAAAATATGGATTTCTTCAATAGCGCAGTCGATGTTTTGCAGACCCTCGTCATTGCCCTCGGAGCCGGTCTTGGCATCTGGGGCGTGATCAACCTGCTGGAAGGTTACGGAAATGATAATCCAGGTGCAAAGTCTCAGGGCATGAAACAGCTTATGGCCGGCGGCGGTGTGGCGCTCATCGGTATGATTCTCGTGCCGCTGCTCAAAGGGCTGTTCGGTTAATCCCGTCCATGCCGCAATGTAAAACCCTTCGCCCCTGCCCGCCTGACACGGGCGGGGGCGGGAAAGGAGGGCTGACCCATTGGATTTGATATGGGAAAAATTCACCGAATGGCTCAAGGAGCTGCTGGTGGGCGGCATCATGGACAACCTCACCGGCCTCTTTGATAACGTCAACGCCAAGGTCGCGGAGGCGGCGGGACACATCGGCAGCACCCCGCAGGCGTGGAACGCCGGCATTTACAGCATGATCCGCTCCCTCTCGGACAACGTGATCCTGCCCATCGCCGGCGTGATCCTCGCCTTCGTCATGACGCTGGAACTGATCCAGCTTATCGCGGACCGCAATAACCTCCACGACATCGACACATGGGTATTCTTCCGCTGGGTATTCAAGACGGCGGCTGCCGTGCTCATCGTGTCCAACACATGGAATATCGTCATGGGCGTATTCGAGGCGGCGCAGAGCGTGGTCAACCGCGCCTCCGGCCTTATCGTGGGCAACACCTCCATCAACCTTGCCGACCATATCGCGGACCTTGAGGCGAGGCTGCTGGAGATGAACGTGTGGTCACTTTTGGGGCTGTGGCTGCAATCCTTCGTGGTGGGCTTCACCATGTGGGCGCTGACCATCTGCATCTTTATCATCATCTACGGCAGAATGATCGAGATATACCTCGTCACCAGCATCGCGCCCATCCCCATGGCCACCATGATGGGCAAGGAATGGGGCGGCATGGGGCAAAACTACCTGAGAAGCCTGCTGGCGCTGGCGTTTCAGGGCTTTCTCATCATCGTCTGCATCGCCATCTACGCGGTGCTTGTCCAGAATATGCTCATAGACGACAACATTTCCACGGCCATCTGGCTGTGCATGGGCTATACGGTGCTGCTCTGCTTCACCCTGTTCAAAACCAGCAGTCTCGCAAAGTCAATTTTCAACAGTCATTGACGGAGGTACATCATTATGGCATACGTTCCCGTACCCAAAGACCTGAACGCGGTCAAGACCAAGGTGCTGCTGAACCTGACGAAGCGCCAGCTCGTCTGCTTCGGCGTGGGCGCGGCGCTTGGCGTTCCACTGTTCTTCCTGCTCAAAGCCCATACCGGCGTCAGCACGGCGGCGATCTGCATGATCCTGCTCATGCTGCCCTTTTTTCTGCTGGCCATGTATGAGAAGAACGGACAGCCCCTTGAAAAGATCGTCCGCAACATCGTGCAGGTCTGCTTCCTGCGCCCCAAGCAGCGCCCCTACGCAACCAATAATTTCTACGCCGTTCTGGAACGGCAGGACAATTTAGACCGGGAGGTGTATCGCATTGTCCACCCGCACAAAACTCACCCGCGCCGAACGCAGGCAGATCGAGGCCGCCATCGCAAGAGCGAAGCGGCAGGATAAGAAACAGAAGTCCGCACAGGACAGCATCCCGTTTCAGCGGATGTTCCCCGACGGCATCTGCCGCGTGACGGACAGCTACTACACGAAAACCGTCCAATTTCAGGACATCAACTATCAGCTCAACCAGAACGAGGACAAGACCGCTATCTTTGACGGCTGGTGCGACTTCCTCAACTACTTCGACAGCTCCGTGCGCTTTCAGCTTTCCTTCGTGAATATGTCCGCCAACAAGGACAATTACGCAAGGTACATCACCATCTCGCCGCAGGGCGACGATTTTGACAGCATCCGTCTGGAATATACCCAGATGCTCCAGAACCAGCTTGCCAGCGGCAACAACGGCCTCATCAAGACCAAGTACCTGACCTTCGGCGTGGAGGCGGACAGTCTGAAAGCCGCAAAGCCCCGATTAGAGCGCATCGAAACGGACATCCTCAACAACTTCAAGCGCCTCGGCGTGGCGGCGGAGCCTATGAACGGCATGGAGCGGCTGCGGCTGCTGCACGGGATGCTGCACATGGATGAGCAGGAGCCGTTCCGCTTCTCGTGGGACTGGCTGGCACCATCGGGCCTTTCGGTCAAGGACTTCATCGCGCCAAGCTCCTTTGAGTTCCGCACCGGACGCTCCTTCGGCGTCGGCAGGCGCATCGGCTGCGCCAGCTTCTTGCAGATTTTAGCCCCCGAACTCAACGACCGGATGCTGGCGGACTTCCTCGACATGGAAAGCTCCCTCATCGTCAGTATGCACGTCCAGTCTGTGGATCAGGTGAAGGCCATCAAGACCATCAAGCGGAAGATCACGGATTTGCAGAAAATGACCATTGAGGAGCAGAAAAAGGCCGTCCGCGCCGGATACGACATGGACATCATCCCCTCGGACCTTGCCACCTACGGCACGGAGGCGAAGAAGCTGCTGCAAGACCTGCAAAGCCGCAACGAGCGAATGTTCCTGCTGACCTTTATTGTGGTCAACACCGCAGGCGGCCGCCAGCAGCTTGACAACAACGTATTTCAGGCAACCTCCATCGCCCAGAAGTACAACTGCCAGCTTACCCGCCTTGATTTCCGGCAGGAGGAGGGGCTGATGAGCAGCCTCCCGCTGGGGCTGAACCAGATCGAGATCCAGCGGGGCCTCACCACCTCCAGCGTCGCCATCTTCATCCCCTTTACCACGCAGGAGCTGTTTCAGGACGGCAAGGAAGCTCTGTACTGCGGGCTGAACGCGCTGTCGAACAACCTCATCATGGTAGATCGCAAGCATCTCAAGAACCCCAATGGTCTGATTCTCGGCACACCCGGCAGCGGCAAGAGCTTTGCGGCGAAGCGGGAGATCGCCAACGTGTTCCTCGTTACCGACGACGACATTATCATCTGTGACCCCGAAGCCGAATACGGACCGCTTGTGGAGCGGTTGCACGGGCAGGTCATCAAAATCTCCCCAACAAGCCCGCACTACATCAACCCCATGGACTTAAACCTCAATTACAGCGACGATGAGAACCCGCTGAGCCTGAAATCCGACTTCATCCTCTCCCTCTGCGAGCTGATCGTGGGCGGAAAGGACGGCCTCATGCCGGTGGAAAAGACCATCATCGACCGCTGTGTGCGCATGGTGTACCGGGATTATCTCAGCGACCCTGTGCCGGAGAATATGCCGATTCTGGAGGACCTGTATAACGAGCTACGGCGGCAGGAGGAAAAGGAGGCGCAGTACATCGCCACGGCTTTGGAAATCTACGTTTCCGGCTCTCTCAACGTGTTCAACCACCGCACCAACATCAACATCGCCAACCGCATCGTGTCCTTCGACATCAAGGAGCTGGGCAAGCAGCTCAAGAAGATCGGGATGCTCATCGTGCAGGACGCCGTGTGGAATCGAGTGACCGTCAACCGGGAAGCCCGCAAATCCACCCGCTACTACATTGACGAAATGCACCTTTTGCTGCGCGAGGAGCAGACCGCCGCCTACACCGTGGAAATCTGGAAGCGCTTCCGCAAGTGGGGAGGCATTCCGACCGGCATCACGCAGAATGTCAAAGACCTGCTCTCCTCCCGTGAGGTGGAGAACATCTTTGAGAACAGCGATTTCGTCCTCATGCTCAATCAGGCCAGCGGCGACCGGCAGATTCTCGCCAAACAGCTCAATATCTCCCCGCATCAGCTCTCGTATGTCACCCACAGCGGTGAAGGCGAAGGGCTGCTTTTTTATGGCAACGTCATCCTGCCCTTCGTGGACCGCTTCCCCCGCGGGGAACTCTATGACCTGCTCACCACCAAGCCACAGGAGCAGACTGCATAACAAAACAAGAAAGGAATTGCACGATGGAAAACAAACTGATGATTTTTGAAAACGAAGCCTTTGGAAAGGTGCGAACGCTGAACCTCAACGGCGAGCCGTGGTTCGTAGCCGTCGATGTGTGCAGCGTCTTAGACCTGAGCAATCCCACGATTGCAGTAAGCCGCCTTGATGAAGATGAACGGGCTAAGTTCAACTTAGGGCGTCAAGGTGATGCCACTATTGTCAACGAGCCGGGACTTTACACTTTAGTCCTTGGCTCCCGCAAGCCGGAGGCAAAGGCGTTCAAGCGCTGGATCACCCATGAGGTCATTCCGGCCATCCGCAAGCACGGCGCGTACATGACAAAATCCGTGCTGGAGCAGGTGCTGGAAAACCCGGAGCTGGTGCTGCTCATGGCGCAGCGTATGCTGGAGGAACAGCGGAAAAACGAACTGCTTCAGCAGGAACTGCGTCTGGCAAAGCCCAAGGCGGACTTCTACGACGCATTTATTCACCCGGAGTGCTGCACCAATCTCCGCGCCACCGCAAAGGAGCTGAAGGTGCCGGAGAAAATGTTCACCGCGTTCCTCATCTGCAAGCGCTATCTCTACCGCGCGCCCTCCGGTACGCTCCTACCCTATGCCAAGCCCGCCAGCGACGGCCTGTTCTTCGTAAAGGACTATATCGCCGTCAACGGGCATCAGGGGGTATATACCCTTGTCACGCCCAAGGGCAAGTCGCTGTTTCTCACCATGCTGGGTGAGATCGCCTGACCTGATTCTACTATAAATAATGTAAAGGAGAGCATCACAATGGAAAAAGAAAATCTGTACCTCATCCACGGCGAGGACTACCTGCGGCACATCGAGGAAAAGCTGGAGCTGCTGTGGATGGCGAATGTGCTCATGTGCTACATCAAAGACAGAGCCGACGCGGATAGCTACCTGCGCCTTGCGTATAAAGGCGTCCGCGACTTTGACGAGCGCTGCGGCGAGCTGTTCAGCTCTTGGGGTAAGGCGCTCAACTACCTCAAGTCCCGCGACCTTGCAGACCTGTCCGACCTTGTGGAAAACGAGCTGATTGAGCCGGAGTATGCGGGCTACGTCCCTGCGGACAAGCCCTGCCGCCCCGGCGAACGCTGCTGCGAGTATGCCGAGCGCATCGAGCGCGAATACGCCGCAGAGCGTGAGGTGGACGAGGACAATGAGGACGCCGACGTATTTGAGTATGACGGAGAACCGGCCATATCTGAGCTGACCGGCGTGTGCAGGGACATCCTCACGGCTGTCGAGGGGCTGACCACGCTTCTAAGGGATGAGTTCGACTATGCAGACTGACCGCATTTACTGCGGCGACGCCCTGACCGTGCTGAAAACCCTGCCGGACAATTCCGTGAACTGCTGCGTAACCTCGCCGCCGTACTACGCACTGCGGGATTACGGCGTAGATGGGCAGATCGGGCGGGAGGAAACCCCGGCGCTGTATGTGGAGCGCCTGACTTCCATTTTCCGGGAGGTCAGGCGCGTTCTCACGCCGGACGGCACACTCTGGCTGAACATCGCAGACACCTATGCCGGAAAGGGCAATCAGGGCGAAGCCCTCGACCCCAAGTACCCCAACGGCAGGACGGGGCAGGTCGTTGCCCTCAACGGCAAGGTGGAGGGCTGCAAGGCAAAGGATATGATCGGCGTGCCGTGGCTGCTTGCCTTTGCGCTGCGCGCAGACGGTTGGTATCTGCGCTCAGACATCATCTGGCAGAAGGCGAATCCCATGCCGGAGAGCGTTACAGACCGCCCCTCCCGCTGCTATGAGCATATCTTCCTGCTGTCCAAGTCCCGCAGATACTACTACAACGCCGCAGCCGTTGCGGAGCCGGTGGCGGAGTCCACACCCGCGCGGATGAGGCGGGGCTTCGGCGCAAGCAACAAGTATTCCGCCGACATCCCCGGCCAGAAGCATCAGCGCATCAACGACCACCGCCCGGACGGGTATGCAGCGTCTGAGATCCCGCAGCTTCGCAACAAGCGGGACGTATGGCAGATCAACACCGTGCCGTACAGGGGCGGGCATTTTGCCGCTTTCCCGCCAAAGCTGGCGGAAACCTGCCTGCTGGCAGGCTGCCCGCCCGGAGGCGTGGTGCTGGACCCCTTCCTCGGCTCCGGCACTACGGCGGCGGTGGCAAAGCAGCTCGGACGGCACTACATCGGCATCGAGCTGAACCCGGACTACTGCAAGCTGGCACAGAAACGGATCGAAGGAGGTGAATTTCCATGAGCAAACGCTCGCCCCGGCTGCTGTTTACCGACGAGGAGCTGGCAGCGCCGGAACTGAAAAAGGCCATCCGAAAAGCGGACAGGCGCATGAAGAAGCTGGAAAATGCCGAGGCGAAGATACCCAGGAAAACCATAAAGAAAAAGCAGCGCGTCGTTGACCCGAAAGCCGGCACGGTCACAACACGCCTTTCCTTTGAGGAGGTGGATAAGAAGCGACCGCCCTCCAAGCTGGCCCATGCGGTGCGTGACGCGCCCGGAGCGGCGGCCTTGTCCGCCGTACACCGTGAGATTCGGGAGCATGAGCAGGACAATGTGGGCGTGGAGAGCGCCCACGGCGTGGAGCAGGCGGCGGAGCGCGCCGTGCGTCTTGCACAGCACGCCCACCGCTCCCACAAGGAGAAGCCCTACCGCCGCGCAGACCGCGCCGAGGTCAAGGCAGACCGCGCCAACCTCCGTGCGCTGGACAGGACGGCGCAGTACCATGACCCCCAGTTTTCCAGCAATCCCTACTCCCGCTGGCAGCAGAAGCAGGCCATCAAGCGGGAGTACGCCGCCGCCAAAGCCGGAAAAAGCGCCGGGAATACGGTCAAAGCCTCCGAAGCTGCGGCAAAGGCGGCGCGGAAAGCCACAGAGAACACCAAGAAAGCCGGTGAGTTCATCGCCCGTCACAAAAAGGGCTTTCTTATCGTGGGCGGCATTGCGGCAATAATCGTCCTTATCCTCTGCACCGTTTCCTCCTGCTCCCTGCTGATTCAGGGCGGAGCAACCGGCATCAACGTATCCACCTACCCCAGTGAGGACGCGGATATGCTGACGGCAGAGGCCGCCTACTGCGCCATGGAGGACGAGCTGCGGGACTATCTGGACAATTACGAAAGCACACACGATTACGATGAATACCGCTATGAGTTGGATGACATCGAGCACGACCCCTATGTGCTGATCTCCGCCGTCACCGCCCTTATGGGCAGGGAGTGGACGCTTTCCGAGGTAGGCGGCATACTCGATATGCTGTTTGAAAAGCAGTATATCCTGACGGAAACCGTCGCCACGGAAACCAGATACCGCGCCGAAACACGCACCGGCTACTATACAGATGCGGAGGGCAATCTGCACAGCTATGAATACACCGTGCAGGTGCCGTACACCTACTACATCTGCACCGTAAAGCTGGAAAACTTTAACCTCTCCCATGTGCCGGTCTATATCATGTCGCAGGATCAGCTCTCCCTTTACGCCATGTATATGGCTACTCTGGGCAACCGCCCGGACCTGTTCGGCGGCTCGGAGTACATCGGGAAATACTACACCGCCGACTATGAGAAGTACGAGATACCCCCGGAAGCGCTGGAGGACGAGCAGTTCGCCGCCATCATCAAGGAGGCGGAGAAGTACCTCGGCTACCCCTACGTCTGGGGCGGCAGCAGTCCTGCCACCTCCTTCGACTGCTCCGGCTTTGTTAGCTACGTCTACAACAACTGCGGCGTGGGCTGGAGCTTCGGCAGGCTGGGTGCGGAGGGGCTGCGCCAGCTCTGTACGCGGGTGTCCGCCGCCAATGTCCGACCGGGTGATCTGGTGTTCTTCCAAGGCACCTATGACACCACCGGCGCGTCCCATGTTGGCATCTATGTGGGCAATGATATGATGCTCCACTGCGGCGACCCCATCCAGTACACAAGCCTCAATTCAAGCTATTGGCAATCTCACTTCCTTGCCTACGGGCGTTTACCTGCGCCCTGATCTCTCAGAAAGGAGACGAACATGAACCCGAAAATCAGCAGGCTGCGGGCGGAGCGCGAGAAGAACAACGGCAAAATCGCCGCGCTCCAGACCCGCAACAGAGAAATCGACAGCCAGATCATGGAACTTGAGAACACCGACATCATCGGTATGGTGCGGGAAAGCGGCTTTACGCCGGAACAGCTCGCCCGGCTTCTTCAGTCCATGCGACAGGGGCAGTTCCCCGCGCCGGAGGCTGAACGGAACGAAACGGAGGAAAAACAGTATGAGGAAGTTTAACACCCGGCTTTTTGCTGGTCTGCTGGCGGTATTCTGCTGCATGACCGCCCTTTCCGCCACCGCCTACGCAGACGGCGGCTATTACGAACAAAGTGAGGACGGAAGCGAAACGCCGCCGTCCTCCATTGACAGCATCACCATCTCCACGGAAAGCGTCAGACTGCCGGAGCAGCAGGGCAGCGAGGCGCTGACCCCAGACGGGAATCTGACCCTCATCGACGACATTTTGCAGTCCGCGCCCTATGCCAGCGTGGAGGAAGCGGCAGAAAACAAGCAGTTCATCACCGTCCAGAGCAAAAACGGCAACTACTTCTACATCGTCATTGACCGCTCCGGAGACACGGAAAACGTGTATTTCCTCAACCTTGTGGACGAGGCTGACCTCATGGCGCTGATGGAGAACGGCGGCAGCGCCGCAGCCTGCTCCTGCAAGGACAAGTGCGAGGCAGGTGCGGTCAACACGGCCTGCGCAGTCTGCAAGAACAATATGACGGAGTGCATGGGAAAGGAAAAGGTCACGGAAAAGACGCCGGAGCCCGACCCGACGCCGGACACGACCGACAGTCCCGACAAGGACGGCGGCGAAAAGAAGTCCGGCAGCGGTCTTGTTGTGATTGTGCTGCTGCTCCTGATGGCGGGCGGCGGCGCGCTGTATTGGTTCAAGTTCCGCAAGAAAAAGCCTGACACAAAGGGACCTGTGGACTTGGATGATTACGATTACGGCGATGATGAGGACGAGGAATACGAAAATGAGGACGATGAGGACGAGCCGGAGGAAACGGAGGACGCGGATGAATGACGCTCTTTACGAAAAACCCGTTGGAGCGCCTGATGCTCCGCCTGCCGCGCCCGGATAAGGAGGAAACGCCCCGCCCCATCGCCCCGGAGGGGCATTTCTGCCATGGCTGCGGGCGGTATGGGCTGGTCTGCGTCCGGCCCTGTTACCGGGACACCGACCTGCGGGAAAAGGCGGTGCGGAAAAAGCCGGAGCTGTCTTTGTAACTTTTCTATGACCTGCCCAAAACCCCTTGTATTTTGCACATAATAATGCTATAATTATGAGCAAGAAAGGAGGATGCGATATGCCGCAGATCAGACCGATTACAGACCTGAGAAACACATCGGAGATTTCCGACGCCTGCCATGCGCGCCGCGAGCCTGTTTTCATCACGAAAAACGGTTACGGCGATCTGGTAGTCATGAGCATTGAAACCTATGAGGAAATGCTGGATTGTATAGCGACGGACAAGGCGATTGCGGACGCGGAGCAGGAGATCGCCGCAGGTGGTCAGCTTCTGGATGCGAAGGAGGCGCTTGGCGCGCTGCGGAGGAAGTATTTTGGATAAGTACAGCGTAAAGCTCTCGCCTCGCGCCCTCCGAGATTTGGACGGCATCTATTCGTATATTGCGCGGACGCTTTTAGAGCCGGAAACGGCGCTGAAGCTCGTCGATACCATTACGGAGGAAATCCTCTCGCTGGATTCCATGCCGCGCCGCTGCCCGGAGCGGAAAACCGGCGCGTATGCCGGAAAGGGCTACCGTCAGCTCCTCATCAAAAACTACACCGCCATCTATCGCATTGACGAGGAACACCGTACCGTCGTCGTTGTCACCGTGCGCTACTCGCCCAGTCAGTTCTGACCGGGGAAAACCACACAACCAAATACCAAATGCGAAAAGCAGTCCTTCGGGGCTGCTTTTTGCTATGCAGAAAAGGAGAAAAATGAATATGACACACCATAAATTAGTGATCGCGGAAAAGCCCTCCGTCGCCCAGTCCATCGCCGCCGTGCTGGGCGCAAGGCAGCGGCACGACGGGTATTTTTCGGGAAACGGCTGCATTGTAAGCTGGTGCTACGGGCATCTGGCGGAGCTTGCCGACGCGGACGTATACGATGAAAAGTACGCCAAGTGGCGCTACGACGATCTGCCCATCCTCCCCGCAAGCTGGCGCTATACCCTGAGAGCGGACAAATCCAAACAATTCGAGCTGCTGCGGGACCTCATGCGCCGGGAGGACGTGTCCGAGGTCATCAACGCCTGCGACGCGGGACGCGAGGGGGAGCTTATCTTCCGCACCGTCTACTACATGGCGGGCTGCACAAAGACCATGAAGCGGCTCTGGATCTCCTCCATGGAGGACGAGGCCATCCGAAAGGGCTTTGCGGACCTTCGTCCGGGGCGTGAATACGACGGGCTGCACCAGTCCGCCCTCTGCCGCGCCCGCGCGGACTGGCTGGTGGGCATCAACGCCACGCGCCTGTTTTCCGTCCTTTACCACCGCACCTTGAATGTTGGGCGCGTCATGACGCCCACGCTGGCGCTCATCGTCCAGCGGGAGGCGGAGATCGGGGCGTTCCGCCCGGAAGCCTTTTACACGGTAAATCTTCGCTGCGGCGATTTTGCCGCCGTGTCCGAGAAGTTCAAAGAAAAAGCGGAGGCGGACGCTCTTGCCGCCGCCTGCGCCGGTCAGCCGGTCACGGCCAAGGCGGTGCAGCGCACGGAGAAAACGGAGAAAGCGCCCCGGCTCTATGACCTGACCGCCCTCCAGCGGGATGCCAACCGCACGTTGGGCTATACCGCCCAGCAGACGCTTGACTACCTGCAAGCCCTCTACGAGAAAAAGCTCTGCACCTATCCCCGCACGGACAGCCGCTTCCTCACCGACGATCTGGAAGCCTCCGTGCCGGAGCTTGTGACCGTTGCCGCCGCCATCTGCGAAACAGACGCGCCGGGGCGTGTGAACGCAGGACAGGTGTGCGACAGCAAAAAGGTCAGCGACCACCACGCCATTCTCCCCACCGCAGGCGCGGGCAAGGCGGATACCTCCGTCCTGCCGCTGGGCGAGCGCGAGATTTTGCGCCTTGTGGCAGGGCAGCTTCTTCGGGCGGTCAGCGACGCACACCGCTATGCGGAAACCTCTGTTACGCTGGAGTGCGGCGGCACCGAGTTCACCGCTAAAGGCAGAACCGTCCTTGATGCCGGCTGGAAGCGGTATCTCGCGCAGGAAAAGCGGGACGCCGCGCTGCCAGAGCTGTCGGAGGGACGGGTATTGGATTGCGCCGAAGCCGCCGTAAAGGAGGGCAAGACTGCGCCGCCCAAGCATTATACGGAGGATACGCTGCTCTCCGCCATGGAGACTGCCGGAAAGGAAGATATGCCGGAAGAAGCGGAACGAAAGGGACTGGGAACGCCCGCCACCCGCGCCGCCATCATCGAAAAGCTGGTAGCCACGGGCTTTGTGGAGCGCAAAAGGGCAAAGAAGGCCGTCAGCCTTGTGCCTGCCCATACCGGCGTTTCCCTCATCACTGTGCTGCCGGAGCAGCTCCAGTCTCCGCTTCTCACCGCCGAATGGGAATACCGCTTGCAGCAGGTGGAGCGCAGCGAGCTTTCCCCGGACGAGTTCATGACCGGCATTGCGGATATGCTCACCGAGCTTGTGAAAACCTACAAGGCCATCTCCGGCGCGGAGGTGCTGTTTCCCTCCGGCCGTGAGGTCATTGGCAAATGCCCCCGCTGCGGCAGCGACGTGACCGAGAGCAAAAAGGGCTTCTTCTGCGAGAAAAACGACTGCCGCTTCGGGCTGTGGCGGGACAACAAGTTCTTTGCCGCCAAGCGTGCCGCGCTGACAAAAAAGGTCGCCGCCGCGCTGCTGGCAGACGGGCGGGTGAAGCTCACCGGCCTCTACTCCGAAAAGACCGGCGGCACCTACGATGCTACCGCCGTGCTGGAGGACACCGGCGAGAGCGTCCGCTTCCGGCTGGAGTTTGATAAGGGGGCCGCGTCATGAAGCTCTCCAAGCTGGAGCAGGAGTCCATCATCCTGTACAACGAGGAGGAGCCCACCGCCAGCATCTACACCCACGACCCCAAGCTGAAGCGCAAGCTCAAGCGCCTTGCGGAGAAATACCCGGACAAGGTGTACCCGGATAGGGCCGTCCATGCCGGAGCGGTCAGCTACGCCGTGCCGAAAAGCTGCGTCAGCGTCCGGGAGCCGTTCAGCGACGAGCGGCGCAGGGCCGCCAGCGAACGCGCCAAAAACGCCGGATATACGCCGCCCGCAAGGAGTACATACTCCGAAAATGAATAAGAACCGAGCGCCCGCACAGGAAAACCTACCCCTGCGCGAGCGCTGCCATTTTAGGGGTAAACAGCCCATGAAATGAAAGGAAGTGCCTATGACACGAAAATCTCCGTATCCGACAAGAGCGGATTATCCGGCATTGATTGAAAACGCCAAGCCTGCGCTGCGCGAGCTGCTGGAAGCGGCCTCGTATGAACGGAGGATCGCCGTTCTCAACGAATGTTCTCTCGATGTGGTCAATACCGTCTGCACGATCATGGTGCTGGGGCGGCACAGCCTCTATCTTCGCCGCAAAAAGCCCTTCAACGCGCCGGACACGGTTTTTGTCCGGTGGGCGGCGGACCTGTGGACGCTGCGTGAGCAGGACAAGGCAGGCGACATCCGCTATCTCTGCGGAAAAACGGATTTACGGGAATATCTTTCGCGGGGGCTTCAGCTCCTGCGTATCGACCTGATGAAAGGAGGCAAAAATGCCAGAGAAGCCCGGTAAAAACAGAGAACAGCTCAAGGAGATCACCGACCGCATCGAGGCGGGTATCCGCGACATCTTTGAATCCGGCGATATGGAAAAGTACCGCAATTACCTGCGCACCATGAGCCGGTTTCACAACTATTCCCTCAACAATCAGGCGCTCATCCACTTGCAGCGCCCGGACGCCACACTTGTGGCGGGCTACAACCGCTGGCGGGACAAGTTCTCCCGCCATGTGCTGCGGGGCGAGAAGGGCATCACCATCATCGCGCCCACGCCGTATAAGAAGAAAATCGAGCAGGAAAAGCTCGACCCGGACACCAAGCTGCCCATTCTGGATGCGGACGGCAAAATTGTCACCGAGGAAAAGGAGATCGAGATCCCCATGTTCCGCCCGGTGAAGGTGTTCGACTACGCCCAGACGGACGGAAAGCCCCTGCCGGAGCGCGTGGCCAGCCCCGTCGCCAACCTGACCGGCAGCGTGGAAAATTATGAGGCGTTCATGGAGGCGCTGCGCCGTTCCTCTCCCGTGCCGGTGGAGGTAAAGCCGCTGTCCGCCGATATGGACGGCTATTTCAGCTCCAAATCCCAGAGCATCACGCTGCGGGAGGGCATGAGCGAGGTGCAGACGGTATCCGCCGCCGTCCATGAGATCGCCCACGCCAAGCTCCACAATTACGGCTTGCAGCAGACAGAGGCGCATAAGCATAAGAGCCGCAATACCGAGGAGGTGGAGGCCGAAAGCATCTCCTTTATGGTCTGCGCCTACTTCGGCATTGAAACCGGCGCAAACAGCTTCGGCTATGTGGCAACATGGTCGAAAAACGCCGAGCTGCCGGAGTTCCGTGCCAGTCTGGACACCATCGGCAAGACCGCAAACGGCATCATCACAGATGTGGAGAAGCATTTCGCGGAGGTTTGCAAGGAGCGCGGCATCGAGTTTCCCAAGGACACGGAATATGAGCTTGTCACCATCCCGCCCTCCCGCGAGGACGCGCTGGCCTTTGCCGCCGACTACGCGGCGTTCCTGCGCCGGGGTCTGAACGTTCCCGACAGCGCGGACAGACCCACAGCGGAGGCGGTGGCGGACAGGCTGCTTGCCGGTGAGGACGCAGAGCTGCGGAAGGAGCTGGAGGATTTCGTCAAGCTGGCAGACGAGATCGGCATCGACGACGGCTCCCACGCTCTGCTGGAACGCTTCAACGGCCTGTTCCGTCAGGAATGGCGGGCCAAGGAGGATCCCCAGCCGGAGGTTAAGGCGGAAATGGACGAAAAAATGACCGAGCTGCCGCCCCTGCCGGAGCTGGAGCAGGGCTATCCCATGCCGGATGCAGCCGTCGGCTTTCAGGAAATGTATCAGTACGGCTACGCGGACGGCAATACCATGCTGCCGCTGACAAAGGAGCGCGCCATGGAGCTGTTCATGCAGGACGTTCCCGTGTTCCTGCTCTATGCCGACAACACCGAGGCCATGGCGCTGGACGCAGAGGACATTTCCTCCCACACCGGCGTGTTCGGCGTGGAGCGCGAGGAATGGGACGCGGTGCGCGGCGTTGTGACGCTGAGCGAACAGGCAGACACGGAAAAGCTGTTTCTGGAAAACCCGCAGGACGCTTTCCTCATCTATCAGATCCGGCGCGGCGGTGAATTGGACGCTTACCGATTCATGAACTATGACTACTTGCAGAGCAAGGGCGTCACGCCGGAGCGCGGCGGCTACGACGCGATCTACACCGGCGGGCTTGCCGACTATGGGGACAACAAAACCAATCTGGATATGATTTATCAGCGGTTCAACGTGGATCATCCTGCGGATTTTAAGGGACACAGCCTGTCGGTCAGCGACATCGTTGCCTTGAAGCAAAACGGCGTAGTATCCTGTCATTACGTTGACAGCATCGGCTTCCGGGAACTGCCGAACTTCCTGAAGCCTGAGAATTATCTCAAAAACGCGGAGATGCTGCTGGAGGACGACTACGGCATGATCGACGGCATCATCAACAACGGCCCCAAACAGCCCACCGTGGCCGATTTGGAGGCGCAGGTCAAGGCGGGCTTTTCCATCTCCCTGACGGAGCTGGCTGCGGCCTCCCACCGCGAACAGAAGAAGCCCTCCGTGCTGGAAAAGCTCAGGGAAAAGACGCCGGAGCAGACGAAAAACAAAACAGCGCCCAAACGGGGCGCGGAAAGAGAGCTTTGATATGAAAAACAACCCATTTACCCATGAAGAAATCAACCTCATGAGCATCTACAACGCGGCAGGCACCCGCGAGGGGCTGATCGCAGCCCTCACAGAAATGCGGGGGTATCTGGACGCGGAGGAGGCCGAGCTGCGGGAGCTGACGGACAGCGCCCTCGCAAAGCTGCGCGGCATTACCGATGCGGTATACGCCGCCCTTGACCTGACGCCGGATTTTGACCTCTGAGCAAAGCTGACTGTTTTACGGTCAAGAGCCGGAAAAATCGCAGATTCGCCGCTGGAAGCGCGCCGGATGAGGAATGTATCATCCGGCGCGTTTCTGTTTGAAAATCCCCGTTTTTCCCAAGTCATGAGCCGGAGAAAATACCCCAAAATCGCGCCTGCTTCACGCAGGAGACGCAGAAAGGCCATTTATGAGAACAGGACTGACAAAAGCGCAGAAAACAACGGAAATCGTATTTGACGAGAAAGAACCCCTTATCCATATCCGCACCCACAATACCGACCTTAAAAACCGCCTTGCCGCCTATGCCGCGCAGCACCCCACAGAGTGCCGCCAACTGGACGCAGACCCCGACACGGGCTGTATGGAGTTCACCATCCGCAAGGGGCGCTTGTCCTTCCGCCTGACCGCACCGTACAGCGAGAAGCGGAAACAGGCGGCGAGCGAGGCGGCGAAAAGAAACGGCTTCACCAGAAAACCATGAGAGGAGGATTTTGCTTATGCCCAACAAACTGCAAGCCTACGCGGAGCAGGCGGAGCGCACCGCACGGCAGATCACCGGCAGCCATCTGGCGTGGACGGCGTTCCTGACCACCGCCGCAAGGCTGTATAAATACCCCTACAACGAGCAGCTCATGATCTATATGCAGCGCCCGGAGGCCACCGCCTGCGCGGAGTACGACTTCTGGAACGAGAAAATGGGGCGCTATGTCCGGCGCGGCAGCACGGGCATCGCCCTCATTGACGCTACCGGCTACAAGCCAAGGCTCAAATACGTCTTTGACGTTTCCGACACGGGAGGCAAGGAAAACGCCCGCCGCGTCAACTTGTGGGAGCTGAAAGACGCGCACACGGACAGCGTGAGCGCCATGCTGGAGCGTAATTACAGCGTTTCCGGCAAAAACGGCCTTGCGGAGCAGTTCGAGAGCGTCGCTTCTCAGCTTGCTGCGGAATACTGGCGCGACCATTCCCGCGACATCCTCGGCATCGTTGCGGATTCCTATCTGGAGGAGTATGATGATTACAACATCGAGGTGGCGTTCAAAAACGCCGCGGTGGTCAGCATCACCTACTCCCTCATGTCCCGCTGCGGGATGCAGCCGGAGGATCACTTTGAACACGAGGATTTTTTCAGCATCTTTGATTTCAACACCCCGCGCACGGTGGCAGCCCTCGGCACGGCGGTCAGCGAGATCAATGAACAGGTTTTGCGGCAGATCGAAGTCACCATACGAAATTATGAGCGCGAACACAGCGCGGAAAGGACGGCAGAACATATCCGAGGGAACGGAGACTGCCCCAAAGGGTGGAGCTGAAATTGTGTTTC
>CAVDLN010000012.1:0-24044 GCA_963609805.1 Erysipelotrichaceae bacterium
ATATGACATTCCGGATGGAACGCGGAAATGACTATGAACTTATTTCCAGGCTGGACCGTATTGCCTCCGAGGACGGAATCGACTGCGAGGAACTGGTGCAGACCGGCGAGCTGCCTGTCTTCGAAAAGTACGACGAATACATTCCGGGAGAACTTCTCCGGCGTGCCTATGCTGCAGACCGCCTGCGGGCGGATGAGGTCATTCGCCGGCTGCATGAGATGGCGGAAGAGTATTGAGGGAAACTTTTGACCGGGCGGAAGGCGGACAGAGAAAATCAGCAAACCACAAAAGAGTACTACGCAAAGGATGAAATGCAGTTATGGGTATTAACGAAGTATTTGAACTTTTCGGAGGCCTTGCCCTGTTCCTGTTCGGAATGAACGTCATGAGCCATGCGTTGGAACGTTTCGCAGGCAACCAGATGAAGACTATTTTCAGTAAGCTGACCTCCAACAAATTCAAGGGCTTCCTGCTGGGGCTGGTTGTGACTGCCCTGATCCAGTCGTCCTCCGCAACCACAGTCATGGTGGTCGGTTTTGTCAACTCCGGCATCATGACGTTGTCTCAGTCTGTCGGCATCATTATGGGTGCCAATGTGGGCGCGGCCGTTACTCCCCTGCTGCTCTCCCTGTCTTTAATCGGCGGAGGAAGCGGCAGCATTAATGTCGTGAGCATTCTTTCGGCCGTGCTTGGTGTTGTCGGCGTTCTGGAATACTGCTTTCTGAACGGAAGCAGCCGTCGAAAAAATCTGGGCCTTATCATGATCGGATTTGCCGTCCTGATGTACGGCATGGATATTATGGCGGGAACGGTCGACGGGCTGCGCGACAACCCGCAGTTTACCCATATTCTGACCATGTTCCAGAATCCGTTTATGGGTGTTCTTGTCGGAACGGTTTTCACCGCAATTATCCAGTCATCCGGCGCATCCATCGGTATACTGCAGGCGTTGTCGGTAACGGGAGCAGTCAGCCACGCCCTGACGATTCCGATTCTGATGGGGCAGAATATCGGTACGTGCATCAGCGCCGCGCTTTCTTCCATCGGCGCGTCCAAGGAAGGAAAGCGGGCCTCCGTCATTCATACATCCTTCAATGTCGTCAGTACGCTGGTGGTCGGAGCGATATATTGCGTAATTTACTATTTCTTTAACCGCGGCGTCGTGGGAGATTTCCTGTCCGCCCGGGCCACGGCGCTGGATATAGCCATCATCAACATCATATACAAGATTGTCTCGGTGATCATTCTCATGCCTGTCTCCGGAATATTTGAGAAAATCGCCTGTCTGATTATCCGGGACGGGCGGAACTACAGCCAGACCGAAATGCTGGATGAACGCCTTTTGTCTACTGCGGCGGTGGCTGTTCAGCGCGCGGACGATGTTGTCGGAACCATGTCCGGCATTGCCTTTGAATCTACCAAAATGGCGCTGCAGCTGCTGGAAAAGTATGACCGGAAGCAGGAAGCGACTATCCGGCAGATGGAAGAGCAGGTGGACAAGTACGAGGACGAGCTTGGCTCCTATCTGGTCAAGCTCAGTGCGCAGGAACTGACTACGCAGGATGCGCAGGAGGTAACAAAGCTGCTTCATGTGCTGAGCGATATCGAGCGTATTTCCGACCATGCCGTCAGCATAGCCGCATCGGCGGCGGAAATGAACGAGAAAAAGCTGCGCTTTTCCGATGAGGCCAAAGCGGAGCTGGGCGTAATGTGCGCGGCGCTGCGTGAAATATTGGATTTGACGACAAAGGCGCTACTGTTCGGTGACATGCGGGCGGCCACACATGTTGAGCCGCTGGAGGAGGTTATAGACCACCTGCGCGACAGCATCAAGGACAGTCATATCCGACGGCTGCAGGATTCACGCTGCACTATAGAACTCGGCTTTGTGCTGTCCGATGTGCTGACGACGCTGGAACGCATATCCGACCACTGCTCCAACATAGCGGGATGCGTCATTGAGGTTACGCATAACTGCCTCGATCTGCATGAGTATTTGGGACGCGTCAAAAACAGCGGCGAGGACTTCGATGCGTACTACGCCATGTACCTCAATCGCTATCAGCTTCCTACGGCCGTCGGTGCCTCCGCCGATAACGGGCCGGAGAAGGATTCCGCAGCCGATATGGAAAAAGAAGGCGGTGAGGAGTCGTGAAAACATACCGTTGGGAAGTCGCGGACGGAGAGGAGCAGCATACGGTGACATGCCGACTGTCCCGCCTGCGCGGAAAACTGCTTGTTACCGTTGACGGAGATGATTATATTCTGCCGGCGGGATTGCTCGGTCTGGCAGCCGCCAGACGGGAAAAGCTTCTGCTCGGTGAAATGAAGGCACTTCTGGTACTGAACCGCACCGGGTATGCGAGTCTTACGGTGGAAGGAAAAGCGATTCCGCCGAGCAGTATCGAGAGCGGCGGCTGATCCGACCGCATGTACACAGAGCATTTGCCGACGATTGGGCGGACTGCCTGCCGGCACAAAGAAAAGGAGGAGCGTCCGTGGGGGATTTCGTTCATTTGCACCTGCACAGTGAATACAGCCTGTTGGACGGCGCCTGCCGTGTACGGGATATCCCTGCGCGCGCTTTGGCATGCGGGCATGATGCGGCAGCCCTGACCGATCACGGCGTGCTGTACGGTGCGGTTGCCTTTTATGATGCCTGCAAGAAGGCCGGCATAAAGCCGATCCTCGGCTGCGAGGTATATGTCGCTCCCCGGTCGCGGTTTGACAAAACAGGGGCGGGGCGTGAGGAAACTTATTCTCATTTGGTCTTGCTCTGCGAGAATAACACCGGATGGCGGAACCTGATGACGCTGTCTTCGCTGTCCTTTACCGAGGGCTTTTACGGAAAGCCGCGTGTGGATCTTGAATTGCTTCGTTCCCATCACGAAGGGCTGATAGCACTGTCTGCCTGCCTGTCCGGCGAGATTCCCCGTTGCCTGTGCGCCGGAGACTATCCGGGGGCGGTCGCGGCTGCGCGGAGGCTGTCGGATATCTTCGGCAAGGACTGCTTCTATATTGAAATTCAGAATCATCGGCTGCCGGAGGAAAAACAGATTTTACCCCAACTGGTCCGACTTGCAGGGGAGCTGAATCTTCCTTTGGTTGCGACCAATGACTGCCATTACCTGCGTCGGGAGGACGCGAAAATGCAGGAAATTCTGACCTGCATTGCGACGAACCGAACGCTGCAGGACGGAGGGCGCGTCGGATTTGCAACCGACGAATTTTATTATAAGACAACAGAGGAGATGCGGTCGCTTTTCTCCGCATTCCCGGAGGCCCTGGAGAATACCGTCAGAATTGCGGCGCGCTGCTCGGTTGAATTTGATTTCTCTCACACCTACCTGCCGCGTTTTCCGTGCCCGAACGGGCAGAGCGCCGCATCGTACCTCCGCAGCCTGGCCTATGACGGATTCGAACGCCGTGTGTCCGCGGGAGATATCCGCCTCGGTACACGCCACACGGAAAAGGAGTACAGGGACCGTCTGGAATACGAGCTGTCCGTTATCCGGAAAATGGGATATGACGACTATTATCTCATTGTCTGGGACTATGTGAATTTCGCAAAATCGCAGGATATCCCCGTCGGCCCGGGGCGTGGCTCCGGTGCGGGCAGTCTGGTTGCGTACTGCGTAGGTATTACCGAAGTGGATTCCATAGAGTTTGAACTTCTGTTTGAACGTTTTCTCAATCCGGAGCGGGTCAGCATGCCCGATTTTGATGTCGATTTCTGCTATAACCGCCGGGATGAGGTGATAGAGTACGTCGCACGGCGCTACGGACAGGACCATGTTTCCCAGATTATCACTTTCGGCACATTGGCCGCACGTGCCGCGGTACGGGATGTCGGCCGTGCCATGGGTATGGCATACCGCGATGTGGATGAGGTTGCCCGCGCCATTCCGCATGAATTGGGTATTACGCTGCCCGAGGCACTGCGGCTTCCGGATCTAAAACAGCTGTATGAAGGATCGGATAGGGTACGGCAGCTTGTGGATACGGCAATGGCATTGGAGGGAATGCCGCGGAACGTTTCCATTCATGCCGCGGGTGTGGTGATTACCGAGCGGCCGGTGGCCGATTATGTTCCGCTGGCGGTATCGGGCGGAACGGTCATTACGCAGTTTGATATGGATACGGTGGCAAGGCTGGGCATTTTGAAATTCGATTTCCTTGCCCTGCGCTACCTGACAATACTGCATGATGCGGAAATACAGATACGGGAAACGGAGCCGGAATTTTCTGTGGAGCGTCTCCCGCTGGATGATTCTGCGGTATACGATCTGATGGCGCGCGGCGCAACATCCGGCGTGTTTCAGCTGGAGTCCGCCGGCATGAGGCAGATGCTGACCTCGCTGCGCCCGCAGAACATAGGCGACGTGGAGGCGGCCATCGCGCTATACCGCCCCGGCCCCATGGAGTCCATTCCAACCTATATTGCAAACCGGCAGGATCCGTCGCGGATTTGCTACCCCTCTCCGCTTCTGGAGCCTGTTCTGGCAGAAACCTTCGGCGTGACGGTATATCAGGAACAGGTTATGAATATCTTCAGGGTTCTGGCGGGGTATTCCCTGGGACATGCGGATATAGTGCGGCGCGCTATGGCCAAGAAAAAGGCATCCGTACTGGAGGCGGAACGCGGAAGTTTTATATCCGGTGCAGTCGGAAGCGGCATGACCGCGGAGGCGGCGGAAAAGCTGTTTGACGACCTCGGCAGCTTTGCAGATTATGCGTTTAATAAGTCACATGCGGCAGCCTATTCCCTGATTTCGTACCGGACCGCATACCTGAAGGCGCACTATCCGGGTGCCTATTTTGCCGCACTGCTTACATCTGTGCTGGGCAACCAGCCGAAGATGGCGGAGTATACCGCCGAGGCTTTGAAATACGGCATCCGTGTTCTGCCGCCGGATATCAATGAAAGCGAAATGAATTTTCATGCCGTGACAGATGCGGGCGGCTGCCGCATCCGCTACGGAATGCTCGCGCTGCGCAACGTCGGGGAGGGCATGCTGCGTGCCGCCATTCATGAGCGCGACAGCAACGGGAAATACCGCTCCTTTGATGATTTTATCGACAGACAGCCCGGAGGAGAACTCAACAAGAAACAGATTGAGTCGCTCATAAAATCGGGTGCTTTCGATTGCTTCCCGACGCACCGCGCACAAATGCTGGCAGTTTATGAAAGTCTGCTTGACGGCAAGGCGGAACGGAATCGTTCCAATCTGGAAGGGCAGGTGGACATGTTCGCCGCGGGATTCGGAGCGGCGCCGTCCGGCTCGGAAGCCGTCTATCCGCAGGTTCGTCCCTTCACGGCGCGGGAGAAGCTCCTGCAGGAGCGCGAAGTGTCCGGCATGTTTTTCTCGGGACAGCTGCTGGATGAATATTCGCGCTGCGTAGAATCGCTGTCTCCGATGCCGATTGCCGGATTGACATCGTCGGCGGATACGGAGAATACCGGGGAAACGGACGCCGGGGATGCTCCCGATGACGGGAGTGAGGCCCTTCCTGCCGACAGGATGCGGGTCAGGGTTGCCGGCATAGTGACTTCCGTAACGGTAAAGACGACGAAGAACGAGGAAAAGATGGCCTTTTTCCAGTTGGAGGATGCATCCGGAAGCATAGAATGCCTGGTATTTCCCCGCCTGTACGGGCAGGCGGCGGAATTGCTGCGGCCGGACAACGCACTGCTTGCAGAAGGAAATCTTTCGGTTCGTGAGGATGAGAAAAATAAGATTCTGGTATCCTCGGTTGCGGAACTGGTGGAGAACAGCCGCTTTGTTCCGCCGCCCGTTTCATCGGCGAAAAAAGACCGGCAGACGGATAGACGGGCCTGTGTGCGGGAAGCCGGTTCCAGTTACGGCTTTAATCCGTACCTGACCTCCGATGATAAGTCTGCATTGGCGTCCGCATCTGCGGTACCGCCTGCGGAGGCGGATGCGGGCGGGCAGAAGCAGATTCGGAAGACGGGCGGGACAGTTCCCGAACGTCTTTACCTGCGGGTTCCGGATATGCAGTGCGAAGCCTTTCGCATGGTGCAGAATCTCGCCGCCATTTTCAGCGAAGGAAAGACTGAGCTGATCTTCTATGACAGCAGCAGCGGAACCTATCTTGCCGGCAAGGACAAAGTTTCCGCAACGCCCTTTGTGATTTCCCGCATGGAACGCATTTTGGGCAGGGAAAATGTGGTTGCCAAATGAGAGGGTATCCAAAACAGGGCGTTCGGAACGGCATGCTTTTGGGCAACGCTACTGTTGACAGAACGGGCAAATTCGAATATAATATACAGGTTGAAATCAGGTCAAAGTCATAAGCAGGAAAGGATAATCGCTCCATGGCAGACATAAGGCAGGAAATCCAAAGAAGACGCACTTTTGCAATCATCTCCCACCCGGACGCGGGCAAGACAACGCTGACAGAAAAATTCCTGCTGTACGGAGGAGCCATTCAGTCTGCCGGAGCCGTAAAGGGCAAGTCCGGAGATCGTCATGCCACATCGGACTGGATGGAAATCGAGAAGAAGAGAGGCATTTCCGTTACCTCATCGGTGCTTCAGTTTGAGTACGAGGGGTATTGCATCAACATTCTGGATACGCCCGGACATCAGGATTTCTCGGAGGACACCTACCGTACTCTGATGGCCGCGGACAGTGCCGTCATGGTAATTGACGGTGCCAAGGGCATTGAACCGCAGACACGCAAGCTGTTCCATGTGTGCGCCATGCGGCATATCCCCATCTTTACGTTTATCAATAAAATGGACCGTGAGGCGCGTGATCCGTTTGATTTGATTGACGAGCTCGAAAAGGAATTCGGCATCGGAACCTATGCCGTCAACTGGCCCATAGGATGCGGCGCGGGTTTCAAGGGAGTTTACGAGCGTGACAGGCGCAGCATCCTTGCTTTCGATGAATTTCACGCAGGCCGCCGGCGCATCGAGGGCGTGGAATGCGATATCACGGATACCGAGAAAATGGACTCCCTGATCGGCTCCTATGCCCGTGAGGAACTGGTGAATCAGATTGAATTGCTGGACGGAGCGTCTTTTGATTTCGATCTGGAAAAGGTACGCACAGGACGGCTGAGTCCCGTGTTCTTCGGCTCTGCGCTGAACAATTTCGGTGTGGAGGCATTTCTGCAGAGATTTTTGGAAATGACTACGCCGCCGCTGGAGCATGTCAGCGGGGAGGAGATAGTTTCGCCGTTTGACGAGCGGTTTTCGGCATTCGTATTCAAGATTCAGGCGAACATGAACAAGGCGCACAGGGATCGTATCGCCTTCCTGCGCATCTGCTCCGGGCAGTTTGAACGCGGACGCGAGTATTGGCATGTACAGGCAGACCGGCCGGTCAAGCTTTCGCAGCCCCAGCAGATGATGGCGCAGGAGCGTGAAATCATTGAGACGGCATACGCGGGGGACATTATCGGTGTATTTGACCCCGGCATCTTTTCCATCGGGGATACGGTGTGCGAAAAAGGGGAAAAATTGCGGTATGCCGGGATTCCGACCTTTGCCCCGGAGCATTTCGCCGTGGTTGAGCAGATAGACTCCATGAAGCGCAAGCAGTTCGCAAAGGGCGTGACCGAAATAGCGCAGGAGGGTGCCATACAGATTTTCTTTGAGCCGGGTACCGGTATGGAACGGGTCATTGTCGGTGTTGTCGGAGTTCTGCAGTTTGATGTGCTTCTGTTCCGAATGGAGTCCGAGTACGGGGTGCGCTACAATAAACGCGACCTGCCGCATCAGCTGATTCGCTATATTGATAATGCGGACATCAATCCTGCCGAACTGAAGCTGATGCAGACTACGCGCTGGGTGCAGGATGTGCGCGGAAGAAATCTTTTGATCTTTGTGGGACAGTACGAGATTGACTGGGCACTGGACAAGAATCCGGGTCTGAAGCTCTCGGAATTCAACCAAAACACGGACAACATGTAACGGAAATCCGAAAGGACGCGGCCGTATCGATTCCGTGCGGCGGCACTCGAAAAAACAGCGGGGCGAAAACTCAATTTGAGTTTTCGCCCCGCTGTTTTCAGAAGATAATAACTCAGAGCCTGCCCCGTATGGCACTGACGAGGGAGAAAATACCAAACAGAACAATGTGAACCGCAACCACGCTGGCGCCGATTGGCGTGGAAAGCAGGACGGAAAGGAGAAAGCCTGTCAGGGATCCTGCCACGGAGAGGACAGCCGAGCAGATTGTTACGGAACGGAAATTGCGGAACAGGCGCATAGCCGACAGGGCAGGGAAAATAATCAGCGCGGAAATCAAAAGAGCACCCACAAGCTTCATGGCAAGCACAATGACGATACCGCTGACCGCCGCAATCATGGTTCGATACACGGATACATGTACGCCGCCGGCGCGGGCAAACCGTTCGTCAAAGGTTACGGCGAAAATCCGGTGATAAAAAAAGACGAAGAACACCACGACAAGCAGTGTGAGAACAAGGCAGGTCCACACATCTGCCGACGAGAGCGTGAGCAGGGAGGTTGAGCCGAACAGCGTCTCTTCGCTGAACTTCCCGGTGCTTGCCGACGGAAACAGGTTCAAAAGCAGATAGCCGACAGACAGCGCACCGGCGGACAGCATGGCTATGGCGGCATCGCCTTTGATAAGACCCCTGTCGTTGGCAAGCAGAAGCAGAACGGCGGCACCGATTGTCACCGGCAAAGCGACGGCCATGGGCGTCCATCCAATCACAGCCGCAATGGCCATAGCACCGAAAGCGACATGGGAAAGCCCGTCACCTATCATCGAATAACGTTTCAGAACAAGAACGACGCCGAGGAGCCCTGCACACAGCGAAATCAGCACAGCGGCAATCATCGCATTGCGGACAAAGTCATAGGAAAAATAGTCCCGCAGGGTTGAAAAAACAGAGAGCGTCCTCACGCCTGCCGCGAAGGAAATATTAAAACAGGTCATGTCCGGTTTTTCTCCTTTGCACTTTCGGTGAAACGTTTTCCGTCCGCCGTTTCCAGATATGCGGCCGTTGTCCCGAACCATGCGCCGTGATTCCCCAAATGAAGGATATGATCGGCATATTGCAGGGAAGCGGCAATGTCATGTGATACCATGACAACGGCAACGCCGCCTGAAAGATGCGGATGACCGGGCAGAGGGCGTTCGGATGCGGGACGGTTCATTTCGGCTATGATATGGTACATTTCCTGCATGGCAACGGGATCCAGTCCCGCAATAGGCTCGTCCAGCAGCAGAAGTTTGTCCGCTGCGCAGAACGCGCGGGCCAGCAACACGCGCTGCTGCTGCCCTCCGGACAGTTCACGGTAGCAGCGCCCCGCCAACGGAGTAATTCCGAGCCTTGTCATGGCGTCCGCTGCCAGTCGCTTTTCGTGCTTTCCGAAAAAAGGACGGAATCCGATGCGGCGCAGGCAGCCGGACAGAACGACCTCCTGCACCGAGGCGGGAAAATCGCGCTGCGCGGGGGTCTGCTGCGGCAGGTAGCCGATGCCGACTCCACGAATGGAATCCGCCAGTTCAAGTGTTCCCCCTGCCAGCGGATGGAGGCCGAGAATTGCGTTCATAAGCGTGCTTTTCCCCGATCCGTTCTCTCCGACTACGCAGAGATACTCCCCTTCATACAGGGAAAAATTGATGCCCTCCAGTATTGTGCGGCCCTCGTAGCCGAGGGAAACATCGGTTGCCCGAATCAGCATGCGGGGCGGCAGCGATCCGATATCGGTTTGTTTCATAAGAGTTTTCTCCAATTTTCCTTTCAGTTTGTCTGTTCCTTTGCAGGCAGTGCCATGCGTATGGAAATCAGATTTTCCCGCAGCATATCCAGATAAGACAATCCGGTATCCGACGGGACCTGACCTGACCACAGCCTGTACACCGGTGCGCCGGTTGCGCTGCTGACCGCGTCGGCCACGGAGGAAGTGCCGAAATCCACATAAAGCACGGCCGACAGGTGAAGATCCCGGACGGTTTCTGTCAGCATAACCTGCGTGGAAAAGCTTGCCTGCGTCTCGCTGGAACAGCCCGGAAATGCGGCATAGCACACAATCCCGAGTTCGCGCATCAGGTAGGCAAAAGGATAGCGGTCGGCTATGACCAAAACGGGATCTTCGGATGCTGCCACGACAGCCCGATAGTCCGCGTACAGCGCATCCAGCTCGCGGCGGTAGTTTCCCGCGTTTGCGGTCAGAATATCCGAGTGCTCCGGAAGGGCATCTGCAAGCAGATCCCGCACTGCGGAAACAATCCGCGCCATGTTGCCGAATGAAGTCCACACATGCTCATCATACTCAACCTGCGTTCCTTTTCCGTGGTCATGCTCATGATGGTCGTTATCCTCAAGTCCCGGCAGTTCCTCTTCCTCGTACAGCTCACAGATATCCGTCATGGACAAAATTTGCAGGGAGGTATTTCCGGAAGCCCGCACAGCCGCGTCCAGCCATGTTTCGGCAATACTGCCGATGCAGATCAGAATATCGGCATTCGACAGCTTTCGTATGTCGGCGGCGCTCGGCTCGAAGGAATGGAGGTCCTGACCCGTTTTTCCCAGTCTCTCCACGGTTATCGCGTCGGTATTGCCCTCATCCCGCAGGTCTCCCAGAATCGACAGGACGACATCCTCGGCCGGGAAGCTCGTAACAACAATCCGCAAAATGCCATCTTCCGACGGGTCGGGCAGGCTTCCGCCGGCGCATCCACAGAACATAGGGAACAGCATCGCCGCTGCCAGGCAGAGCGGAAGTATGCGGTTAAATTTTCTCTTTATCTTTATCTCTGTCATTGGTAAACTCCGTAATTTGTGCCGACGTCGCGCAGTCCCGACATAGCCCGTACAGGATGGATCGCCCGCTGTCTACGCGAAACCCGTGCTCCTCCTGGATATGAGCCAGCAATTCCTGACTCATCCCGCAGCGCAGATGGACGAGACGCCCGCAGGACAGGCATTTAAGATGAAAATGGTGACGGCAGTCTGTCTCACCGATATATTGATATACAAAGGATTTTTGCCCTTCGGCACGATATTTCCGAACCGTTCCGTCCGCACACAGTGCGGAAAGCTGGCGGTAGAGAGAGCTTTGCCCGGTCACGGACGTGCCGGGTATGGTGTGTCCGCACAGGCTGTTTCCGAGCTCCTCGACGGTAAATTGCTGATCCGGATGAGCCTGCAAAAAGGACAGCAGACGCAGTCTGCCTTCGGTTTTATACGGCTTCATGGATACCTTCCTTTCTGTAATGGCGAATAGAAAATCCGATAATTAAACGCATTGCTGAAGTATAGCACACAGAAGCCGCAATGTCAATAGATTTGAGAATGATTCTCAAATTTATCCTAAATAAACGGGAATTGCGGCACTCCATTTTCGGCGGAAATTCTTCAAAACCCTTGACAAATTTTCCGTTTCATGGTATAATTTCCCGTACCGTGTGGGAGCAAGTTCCATTTCACGCACGGGCCATTAGCTCAGTTGGTCAGAGCTACCGGCTCATAACCGGTTGGTCCAGGGTTCAAGTCCCCGATGGCCCACCATAGAAAGAGCGTCCGGCGCAAGCCGGGCGCGTTCAAATAATATTCCGATGGTGTTTTGATCGGTTCTCCTCTGTTTCCGTAGCTCAGCAGGATAGAGCGACCGCCTCCTAAGCGGTAGGTCGGGTGTTCGAATCACCTCGGGAACGCCAAACCAATGCCGCAAGCCGTTTTTGACGGCTTGCGGCATTGTCATTTTGGTGAATGGCAATGAATACATTTATACGCTATACACGAAGGGCGTGCAGTCTCAAAAGCACTGTTATGGTAACTGAAAAGGAACAATGGACATACCGCCGGAATCAATCTGAAAACGGGAGAGACAGAGATGGAGTACAGGGTTATCCGAAGCTGCCGCAAATCATTGGGACTTGAAATTCGTCCGGAGGGTCTGGTTGTCAGAGCTCCCCTGCGGGCAACCGATGACGAAATCAGCAGATGCATAGAGCAGCACAAAAAATGGATTGAAAAGAATCTTGCGAAGGCGGCCGAGGAGCAAAAGGTGCTTGATCAGCATGAGCCGCTGACCGCAGAGGATATTCGGATACTTGCGGACAGGGCTTTGAAAGTAATTCCGGAGAGGGTCAGATTTTACGCTCCCAAGGTCGGTGTTACTTACGGCAGGATCACGATCCGAAACCAGCGCTCCAAGTGGGGAAGCTGTTCGGCCGAGGGAAATCTGAATTTCAATTGCCTTCTGGTGCAGGCCCCGCCCGAGGTACTTGACAGCGTGGTTGTGCATGAACTCTGTCACCGCAAGGAGATGAATCATTCGGAAAAATTCTACGCGGAGGTGCTGCGCGTCTTTCCGGAATATCGGAAATGGGACAGGTGGCTGAAAGAGAACGGGAAACTGCTTTGGAGATGCGCGGACGTGCGGAAATAACGTCCGCGGGGAGATGACACATGCACAGAGCCATGCATTTATTGGCAAATATACCGCCGGAAATTGTAAAATTTTCTCTATTCGCTTGAATAGCAGCCTGAATTGGATTATAATAAAGGTATAAGGCGAAGTAGGCATTGAAAGACGAAAGAAAAAAGAATCGCCGGGGGAGGCAGGGCATGAAGGACAGTCCAATCCTTAGAGCGGCGCGAAGTAACGGCTGTTCGGTTTCGGTTCTCGGTTACGGCGTTTCCAACAGGCCCTTGGTGGAATGGCTGCTGACGCACGGCGTGGCTGCGCATCGGGTGACGGTGCGGGACAGGCGGGAACCTGAGGAGATGGCAGAGTCCGGGGACGCGGAGCGGCTTCGGGGGCTTGGCGTGTCCCTGATTTCCGGCAGGGGGTATCTTGCCGGATTGAGGGGAACGGATATCATTTTCCGCACGCCCGGCATCCGACCCGATCTGCCGGAAATATCCGATGCGGTCGTGCAGGGGGCTTGCCTTACATCCGAAATGGAGCTTTTTCTGGAACTGACCGATGCGGTCTCTCTGGGAATCACCGGATCCGACGGAAAAACAACCACCACTACCATAGCATCCATGATGGCCGGCGAGTGGCTGCGGCGACGCGGGCACGGGCGGGTGTACCTCGGCGGAAACATCGGCAGGCCGCTGCTCCCGATGGTTGACGGTATGACCGCGGACGACATTGCGGTACTTGAACTGTCCAGCTTTCAGCTTATGACGATGCACGCCTCCCCGGATCGCGCCGCCGTGACAAACATATCGCCCAATCATCTGAACTGGCATACCGATATGGCGGAGTACCGGGCGGCGAAGGCCAATATCTTTTCACATATGCGCAGTGCAAACCCGGTCTGCGGTGCTGTGCTGAACGCCGAAAATGCGGATACACGGGCCATAGGGGATGCATTGGAATCGGACATCCCGATTACATGGTTTTCCTCCTCTGCGACGGATTACAGTCAGGTTCTCGGTGCGGTGAACCGTTGCCCCGGAAAGGCCCGCATTCATGACGGTGCTGTCTTCTGCCGGGAAGGGAAGATATGCCTGGAAACAGGCTCGGGTTGGACGGATCTGCTGGATATATCCCGCATCCGCCTGCCGGGACGGCACAATCTGGAGAATTTTATGACGGCGCTCGCCTTGTGCAACGGTTTGATTCCGCCCGACGAGCTTGCGACCTGCGCCGAGGCCGTGGCGGATTCCTTCGGCGGAGTTCCGCATCGGCTGGAACTGGTGGCTGAATACGGCGGAGTCCGCTTTTACAACAGCTCCATTGATTCGAGTCCTACCCGTACCTGTGCCGCGCTGTCGGCTATGGCGGAGCTGCGGACACGGGAGGCCGTGGCGGGTCATCCGATGCGCAAACCCATTGTGATTTGCGGTGGACAGGACAAGCACCTGCCTTTTGCGCCGCTTGCGGAGGCTTTGTGCTGCGGTGCGTCAGCGGTTGTTTTGACGGGCGAGGCAAGGGAGAAAATTCTGGAGTCACTGCAGACCTGCGCCGAATTTGACGGAAGCAAGCTGTCGGTCAGCGTGATACAGGATTGGGATGAGGCGATGGAGTATGCCTGCAGGAAAGCCTCCCCGGGCGACACAGTGCTTCTTTCGCCTGCCTGTACCAGTTTTGACGCGTTCCGCAACTTTGAGGAACGCGGGGAAAGGTTCCGTTCGCATGTCCGCCGGGTTACAGGCGGCATGTGAAAGTGAGAAATTCTGCTTTTATTTTGCTTTTGCGTCCAGATTTAGGGAAAGGAAAGACGAAAAATGACATTGAACGAACTGATTGTGTCGCTGTGCGGTCTGCCGACGGTCAGCGGCAGTGAGCGCCGATCCACGGAGGCTCTGCGCGGGCTGATCGGTGCCGCCTTTGACGAAATGCATGTGGATGCACTGGGAAACCACCTGTTCATCAAGCGGTGCGGGAGGCCGAACGCGCCGAAAATCCTGATTGATACGCATCTGGATGAAATCGGCATGATGGTCAATGGTTATCGGGACGGCGGCTTTTTGACCGTAACCAATGTGGGAGGTGTGGATACCCGCATCCTGCCGGCCGGTGAGGTGATTATTTACGGGAAGGAAACATTGTATGGTGTTGTCGCGGCGGAGTCTGCGCACCTGCGACCGGCGCCGGATGCCGAGAAGCTGAAGCCGATTACGGAAATGGTGATTGACACCGGATACCCCCGGGAGGAGCTCGAGCAGTTGGTGCCTCTCGGCTCGCCCGTCGGATTCAAACCGGTGTACGGACAGCTCGCGGGCGGCCGCATATACGGAAAAGCATTCGATGATAAGGCCTGCGGAGCGTGCGCCGTTTTCGGAATTGACGCTGTCCCGAAGGCCGAGCTGGCGGGCGATGTATATTTCCTGTTTTCAACCTTTGAGGAGATCGGCTCCGTAGGGGCGCGCGCGGCATCCTTCGGCATCCGTCCGGATTACGCATTGGTTATGGATGTGACGCATGCTGCCACACCCGATGCCAAGGAGCGCAGCCTGTCCCCCATGGGAAGCGGGATTTCCGTTGCCACGGCAGTTGTGTGCAACCGGGAGCTGACGCTGATGAGCATGGAACTGTGCCGCGCGGCGCATATCCCCTATGTGCCGGAGGCGGCGTCGGGCAGCACGGGAACCAATGCGAATGTCATCAATAACGCGGCAGACGGAATTCCGACCGTGCTCTGGAGCCTGCCGATCAAGAGCATGCACTCGGCATCGGAGGTGCTTGCATCGGAGGATGCTAAGGCACTGGCCCAGGGTGTCCGGGAATTCGTCAGATCACGGCGCATCGCGGAGGTGTTTGGAAAATGAAACAGCAGTATTACGGCATAGAACTCATCCGGGAATTGGCCATGTGTTTCGGCCCGTCCGGATGCGAGGACGAAGTAAGGCGGGTTATACGCGAGCAGATCGGGAATGCTGCCTCCGTTACGACGGACAAAGCGGGAAATCTCATTGCACTGGTGCACGGACACGGGCTTGATTATAAGGCCGACGATCCCGACCGGCTGATGGTGTGCGCTCATATGGATGAAGTCGGATTTATGGTGCGGGAGATCACTGAGGAAGGGTACCTGAAATTTGCACCTATCGGCGGAATGGATCCGCGTGTCCTGTGCGGACGGCATGTGCGGATGCGCGATTGGGCTACACTCGGCAGGGAAATGTCGGCGGTCATTGCAACCAAGGCGATTCACATGCAGACAGCGGAGGAGCGCTCCCGAGTGACGCCGGTAAACAAGATGTATATGGATATCGGAGCTCAGAGCGCGGAGGAGGCGGAAAAGTATGCATCGGTAGGCGATTGCGGTGTATTTGATTCCGATTTTGTAACCTTCGGAAAGGAAAACGCATTTCTGAAAGGGAAGGCGCTGGACGGACGGTTGGGCTGCGCGGCGATGATTGAGGTGATCCGAGACCTGTACAACTCTCCTGCCGATATGCCGTTTGATGTCTACTTTGCATTTACCTGCCGTCAGGAGGTGGGTATTTCCGGCGCGTCCGTTGCGGCCCATGTCGTGAATCCGACTATGGCGTGGACGGTCGGTGCGACCGATGCGTGCGATCTTCCGGATATTCCGGAATCGTCACGGGCTGCGACTTTGGGCGGCGGCTGCGTTTTGTCGCTGGCGGACCGGACCGCACTGTATGATCCCGCTCTGACGGCCTATGCCCGCCGCTGCGCGGAATCGAACGGGATTGCATGTCAGATAAAGCAGGGACTGGGCGGCATTTCGGACGGCGGAAGAATTCAGCGTTCCATGGCCGGTATTCCCACTGTGAGTTTGTCTGTACCCGTACGGTACCCGCACACGGCATCTGTCACGGCTTGCCTCAGCGATTACACAGCTGTGCGGGAGCTTCTTCGGGTGATGCTCCGCAGCTGGGAGCCGTGACGGCATCTGCCCTTTAAATGAACTGAAAGGAAGAACATATTATGCTGAATCTGATGAAAACTCTGATCGCTGTACGGGGCATTTCCGGCTATGAAAAAGCGGTGTCCGACAAACTTATGATGATTATGGCACCGTTGTGCGACCGCGTCGGCAACGATGCGATGGGATCCCTCATTGCCTATCGGAAGGGAAGCGCTCCCGACGGCGAAAGGCGGAGCATCATGCTCTGCGCGCACATGGACGAAATCGGTTTTCTTGTCACAATGGTTGACGAGAACGGCTTTATACGTGTTGCTCCGATAGGCGGAATCAACTGCATAGCCGCGGCATACACAACCGTTGTGTTCGGAAACGGTGTCAAGGGTGTGCTGGTTCCCGAGGCAGGCACTGCTCCCGCAGATATCAAGACGGAAAAGCTGTATGTGGATATCGGCGCGAAGGATAAGCGGGAGGCGGAGCGCAAGGTAAAAATCGGGGATTTCTGCGCGGTGGAGGGCAGCCTGACCCGCCTGTGCGGTCGGAGGATTGCCGGACGCCCGCTGGACAACAGGATCGGATGCGCCGTACTTTGCAAAATAGCGGAAAAGCTGCAGGGAAAAGATGTCCGCGATGACATTTATTTCGTTTTTTCCGTACAGGAAGAGGTGGGACTGCGCGGAGCGGGAACTGCCGCGTACGGAATCAAACCGGATGCCGCTATCGTATATGATGTAACCCTGACGGGCGACGGGATCGGCGCAAAGCCGATGGCGTGCACGATCGGAGGCGGCGCCGCGATTAAGCTGAAGGACAGTTCCCTTATCTGCGACCGGCCGTTTGCGGATGAACTGGCCCGGATTGCGAAGGAGGCCGACATAAAATCACAGTTTGAGATTTTGGTGGCAGGCGGAACCGATACGGCGGTTATTCAGATCAGCCGTGCCGGTGTGAAGGTTGCGGCACTGTCGATTCCCTGTCGGTATGTGCATTCCGGCGTGGAGCTGATAGACCTGACGGATGCGGAGGCATGTGCCGATCTGACCGTTGCATGGGTGCTGCGCCCGGCTGATGAAGCGGCAGGGGAGTGACGGTTCGGATATGCAGATTTCGAATTCGATTCTTCGGCTTGCGGAACAGGCGGAGGCGGCGCTGGCACCGCATTTTGCCCGTATTGACCGCATTGCGTTTGCCAATACCGCAAAGGTAATGGATGCCTTCCGTGAGCACCGCGTGGCGGCAAACAATTTCGATTCTACCAGCGGCTACGGATACGATGACAAGGGACGCGACGTGCTGGATAAAATCTGGGCGGATGTTATGGGAGCCGAGGCCGCTCTGGTACGTCAGCAGATCGTCAGCGGCACCCACGCGCTGACGATAGGGCTGTTCGGATTGCTCCGTCCGGGAGATGTGATGCTGTCGGTTGCCGGAAAGCCGTACGATACGTTGGAAGAGGTTATCGGTATCGCAGGGCGGCCTGGAAACGGATCACTGCGTGATTTCGGAGTGGGATACGACTGCGTGGATTTGACAGCGGACGGCGGTTTCGATTGGGACGGCATTGAGGCCAAAATGCGGCAGTACGAAGGACACCTGAAGATGGTGTTTGTCCAGCGGTCCAAAGGGTACCTGAACCGCAGGACTCTGTCGGTAGACGACATCGGCGCGCTGGTTGCTTTCGTGCGCGCGCATTCCCCGGATTCCTTCGTTGTGGTGGACAACTGCTACGGTGAGTTTACGGAGGAACGGGAACCGTGCGCCGTCGGTGCCGATCTGGTTATCGGGTCGCTGATCAAAAATCCGGGCGGCGGCATGGCGGAAACCGGCGGCTATCTGGCGGGGAGCCGACGCGCGGTTGAACTGGCGTCCTACCGGCTGACTTCCCCCGGAACCGGTGCGGAGGTCGGGGCCACCATGGGTCAGAACAAGCCCATGTATAAAGGGCTTTTCTACGCACCGCACACGGTGGCGCAGGCACTGAAAACCGCTCATTTGGCAGCATATGTATTCGATGCTCTCGGCTTTCGCGTTGAACCCGCATGGGATGAGCAGCGTCACGATATCATTCAGACCGTAATTACCGGATCCGCAGAGGGACTGTGCGCTTTCTGCCGCGGCATTCAGTCAGCCTCCCCGGTGGACTCCCATGTCACACCGGAACCCTGGGCAATGCCGGGATATACCGATCAGGTTATCATGGCAGCCGGGGCTTTTGTTCAGGGCTCTTCTATCGAAATGTCGGCTGACGGCCCGCTTCGCCCGCCTTTTACCGCATTCTTTCAGGGCGGCCTGACATATGAATCCGGCAAGCTGGGTATTCTTGCCGCAGCCGATGCCATGCTGAAGGCAAGAAAATAAGGGCCTCACCGCGCAATTCCGACAGCACATGGCGCAGTCGGTGATTCCCAAGCAATTTGTATACCAACTCAGGAAGGATTTACATTGTAAAATGCGAATTTTCAGATATGCGGCTGCTGTATTGGCAGTCCTGCTCCTGCTTGTTTCCCTGTCGGCCTGCTCCGGGGAGAGTGAAATCCCGAGCGGCTATCAGTACGCAACCTGTGCCGGGGAATATTTCCGCTTTTTTGTACCGACCCAGTGGACGGTCAATACGGGCAGCGGTATTTCCGGCGCATACATAACGATTGATACGGCAGTGTCGATGCAGCAGGTTGATTTTGACGCAGGGCAGTCCGGGACGGATTCAGGGGATGATACCGCTTCCGACGCGGAGGACAGCACAGGGACGCTGGAAGATTTTCAGCAGGCATATATCCATGAGATAGGCGAAATGCATGATTACGCGGAGACGGATACGCCGATTGCCACAACGGTTGACGGCTACCGCGCCATCCTGCTGCGCTATACGGCACGTGTCGCTGGAACGCTGTACAAGTTCAGACAGGTTCTGTGCAAGGTGGAAGGGCGTTTCTATGTCTATTCCTATTCCGCACCTACCGACAAATATGACACCTATGCGGATATTGCGGAGGAGATTCAGGAGGAGATCCGGTTTTATCATACTCCGTATGAAGACGGGGCTGCAACGCGGGAAATCCCCGATGATGTGAGCGCCCCGGACGGCATGAAGCTGGTGTCAACCGATGCAGTGGCGTACCGTTTCTATGTGCCCGTATCATGGGAGACGGATATGGAGAATTCGGCCAATCTTGTCTACATGACAGAGGCCGATGGTTCAAAATCAAATGTAACCATGATCGGGTATATGCCGGAGGACGACGGGTTCAGCATTGACGATTACTGGGATATGTGCGTCAAGCAGTATGAGGATGCACTCCCGGATTTCACGGTTCTTTCCGCTGCCGAGGACGGTGACGCGGGCGGAGAGTCCGGAAAAATCGGAGACAGGGTCGCCAAGCTGTACACATACACATACACAATGGGGGGATATACCTATAAAGTGCGGCAGGCTGTCTGCACCTATTCCACCATGGTGTATACCATGACATATACTGCGCTCGAGCAGAATTTTGACAGCCACCTTGAGGATGTAAACGCCATGCAGGAGGCGCTGGTGTTCCGTTCCCCGTTCAAAAAGGAGTAAGACACGGATGCAGACAACGCACTATCTGGACAACAGCGCAACGACGCCCCTGTGCGCGGAAGCCATAGCCGCTATGCACGAGGCTGCGGAGGTATACGGGAATCCTTCCTCCATGCATGAGGAGGGACAGAGAGCGTCCCGCCTGCTTTCCCGCGCAAGGGAGCGCGTGGCAGGTGCATTGGGCATCCGCTGTACTGTGCCGGGAGAATTGATTTTCACATCCTGCGGAACCGAGGCAAGCAATACGGCTCTGCTGGGTACGCTGACATCGGGAAAACATTTGGCAGGCCGTCGGATTATCACGACCGACTGCGAGCATCCGTCCGTTGAAAATGTCATGCGCAGACTGGAGGGCGAAGGATTTGAGGTGATACGCATCGGTGCGCCGGGCGGCGTGCTGGATACGGAAGCTGCTCTGGAGGCGCTGAAAGTACCGACGGCGATGGTCAGTATGATGATGGTCAACAACGAGACAGGCGCGCGTTTTGACGTGGAGCGCGTGTTCCGTGCCGCCAAGCAGGCAAATCCGGCCACGCTGACGCATTGCGATGCGGTGCAGGGCTTTCTGAAAGTGCCCTTTACCGCGGCGTCGCTGGGGGCGGACTTAATTACCGTAAGCGGGCATAAAATACACGCCCCCAAGGGCATCGGTGCGCTGTACATACATCCCGCGCTTGTCAGGTCGCATGCGGTTGCGCCCTACCTGATCGGCGGCGGGCAGGAAGCGGGACTTCGCTCCGGAACCGAGAATATGATCGGCATTTGCGGGTTCGGCGCTGCCGCGGCGAGGGGGTTCGGCGCATTCGCCGATGAAGCGGCACATATGCGGGCACTGCGGGATCGCCTTGCATCGGCGCTGGCCGGAACCGAGATACGCGTCAATCAACCGCGTGGGGCGGCCGCACCGCATATTCTGAATCTGACGCTGCCGGATATTAAATCCCAGACCATGCTGAACTTTCTGTCCGAACAGGGTATATTCGTTTCCGCCGGCTCTGCCTGCTCCGCTCACGGAGGGAAGACCAGCCGTTCGCTGCTGTCCTTCGGCCTTACCCCGCACGATGCGGACTGCTCTCTGCGCGTAAGCTTCTCTCCCTATAACACGGAGGAAGACGTGGATGCGCTGACTGCGGCGCTGGCAGCGGGTGTGTCCCGCCTTGTAAGAATCCGCCGGTAAAAGCGCTCGGAGGGGATACATGCTGCCAAAATTTGCATGGCAAGCCATCGAGTATTCGCGGTTCTTTTGCGGACTGCGGCGGCAGTCCCCTGCATATTCATATATCGGAGAGGTAAAAAACACATATGAGAAAAACAAAAATTGTCTGTACGCTCGGGCCTGCCTGCGACAATGAGGAAACACTGACTGCCATGTGCAGGGCAGGCATGAATGTCGCAAGACTTAATTTTTCGCACGGGGTACATGAGGATCACTTCGAAAGAATAGTCATGATTCGCAAGGTCCGTGAAAAGCTGGGACTCCCCGTTGCCATCATGCTTGACACCAAAGGGCCCGAGTACCGCATAAAAACATTCCGGGACGGCAAGGTGACGCTGAATGACGGAGACAAGTTTACCTTTACAACCGATGAGGTGATAGGAGACGAAACGCGCGTATCGGTCAATTACAAGGAGCTTGCCCATGAGATGGCTGCGGGGGATACCATACTGCTGAATAACGGACTGCTCAGCTTCCGCGTGGACGATGTGGTCGGCCCCGATATCCATTGTACCGTTGAAATCGGAGGCGTGCTTTCCGACCGCAAGAGCATGAGTTTCCCGGGAAAGGTTTTGAAGCAGGTGTATCTGAATGAGCAGGATAAGAGCGACCTTGCTTTCGGTATTGAGAACGGCATTGACTATGTCGCCTGCTCGTTTGTGTCCTGCAAGCAGGATCTTCTGGATGTACGCGCGTTTATGCACGAACACGGCGGAGACGATATAGACCTGATTGCAAAGATCGAGAACCAGTCCGGCGTTGACAATATCGAGGAAATATGCTCCGCATGCGACGGCATTATGGTGGCACGCGGCGACATGGGTGTGGAGATACCCTTCGAGGAATTGCCGGCTATCCAGAAAAAGCTGATAACCAAATGCCGCCTGCTGGGAAAACGCGTCATTACGGCGACCGAGATGCTGGAGTCCATGATTCATAATCCCCGCCCGACCAGAGCCGAAATTTCGGATGTCGCCAATGCCGTATATGACGGCACCAGCGCCATCATGCTCTCCGGAGAGACGGCTGCCGGCAAATATCCGGTGGAAGCAGTCCGTACTATGGCACGCATAGCGGAGACGGCAGAGAAGGGAATCGATTATGCCGCCCGCTTTGCGGAGGCGGAATTCAAAATCAAGAACACCGTGGATGCGCTGTCACATGCTACCTGCGGTCTTGCCATTGATATGAACGCAAAGGTAATCGCTGTTTGTTCGCTGTCCGGCATGACCGTGCGGATGGTGTCCCGGTTCCGTTCCCCGGTCGATATTCTCGGACTGACCACCAACGAGAGAACATGGCGGAAACTGGCTCTGTCCTGGGGCGTGACGCCTGTGCTGCTTGAGCAGTATGAGTCCATCGATGTGCTGTTTTATCAGGCCAAGCAGGCGGCCATTAAGACTTTCCGCCTGCGCAAGGGCGACAGACTGATTCTGACCGGCGGCATGGTTAACGGCACCTCGGGCAATACAAATCTGCTGAAGGTTGAAACAGTCTGACGGGCATGGATATCGGAGTTGAAAAGCCTGCCTGCGCGGATGTCAAGGAGCGGATATTCCGGTGCATACTGAAGGCACAAACCATTGTACTGAGCCGTCATTTAAGACCGGACGGCGATGCGGTCGGATCAACCAAAGGACTCGCCGCGCTGCTTCGCGCCGCTTTTCCGGATAAGCGGGTGCTTGTAATCAACAGTGACAGGGCTGCTTACCTCGCCTTCACCGGTGAGGAGGATGCCCCCATTCCTCCGGAGGAATACAGGGATGCACTCGTACTCTGCCTGGACTGTGCCACAACCGAACGGCTGGCCAATCCGCCGGCACTGACAGGGGGGACGGTTATCAAAATCGATCACCATCCCGATGTGGAACCGTACGGGCATATTTCATGGGTGGAGCCGGATTTTTCTTCCACCTGCGAGATGGTGACTGATTTTTATCTCACCTTTTCCGATCGTTTCGTACTGACCCGGGAAGCCGCGGAGTACCTGTATCTCGGCATTGTAACGGACAGCGGCCGATTTCGGTTCCGCGAGGTGACCGGAGATACGCTGCGCAGAGCGGCCGCACTGCTGGATGTCGGTATTGATACGGAGCGCCTGTATGCAAATCTGTATTTGGATGACGCCGCCAAGCTGCGGCTGCAGGCGTATGTATACAGCCATATGAAAATCAGCGAAAACGGTGTGGCATCCGTCTATTTGAGTCTGAAAACGCAGGAACGGCTCGGCATGGATTACGAGACGGCAGGGTCTATGGTTACGGCGCTGGACGGTATCCGCGGGAGCCTGATTTGGGCTGCCTTCATTGAATTCAGGGAAACCGAAGGGGAACGTGCCGGCCTTGTGTCCGTCCGTGTACGGCTGCGTTCACGGTTTGTCGCCATAGACGGGCTCGCCTCACGGTATCGCGGCGGCGGACACGCCTGCGCAAGCGGCGCAACCGTGTACAGCCGCCGGGAGGCCAACCGACTGCTCGGGGAAGCGGATGAACTGCTGAAGGAATACAAGAAAAACCATGAGGGCTGGCTTTGAGCCGGTCCTCATGGCTTTGTAATCCTATATGGTATTGTTACCTGTTTCCCTTGGCACGGTGAGCATAGGGGAGAAACAGGTTGACGGCCAGCAGAATAAGCGTACCTATGCCTCCTGCCGCGGTGCAGAGAGTCGGAACCGTCTCCGGCAGGTTGAAAATTATTTTCTCTGCGCCGATTTGCGACAGTCCGAACCAAAGTGCGCCGAAAGAAAGTACATTAAGCAGAGCGCGGAGCATCAGCCCGATATTCTTGCCGACGCCGCCGCCGTGTGTGAATTCATTGGAACGTGCCATTTCATTTTCCTCCTGTCAGAATAACTGTATGAGCATCAGCACTGCAAGCGCCGCCTGGACGGCGAGCGACAGCCAAAGGGTAACAAAGAAATGGAATTTGGTAATGGGATTGGTTTTGTGACGCAGGACATACA
>CAVDLN010000013.1:0-9317 GCA_963609805.1 Erysipelotrichaceae bacterium
TAATTTTTCCGTATATGTTTGCAATTCCCGCTGTTTTGTGGTACAATACGAAAAAACAAAGAAGGAAGGAACTCACCCATGAAATATGTTGCCCTTCTGGGGTTCGGCGTGGTCGGCGGCGGAACAGCCGAGGTTCTCACACGCAATCAGGCTCTCATCGAGGCACGGGTCGGCGAACCCGTCCGCATTAAATACATTCTTGACCTGCGGGAATTTCCAGACAGTCCCTTTCGGGATCTGATTGTCCACGATTTCAACATCATTCTGAACGATCCCGAGGTATCCGTTGTCGCCGAAATGATGGGCGGTGCGCATCCCGCCTATGATTTCACCAAAGCTCTTCTGGAGGCCGGCAAGAGTGTCGTAACCTCCAACAAGCAGGTTGTGGCCTCCTTCGGCACCGAGCTGCTGGCCGTCGCGCGGACACACGGTGTATCCTACCTGTTCGAGGCCAGTGTCGGCGGCGGCATTCCGATTATCCGCCCCCTACGCGAGGATCTTGCGCAGAACCATATCCTTTCGGTCAGCGGAATACTGAACGGCACGACCAACTATATTCTGACAGAGATGGAAACCAAGGGCACTCCCTTTGCCGACGTCCTCCGCGACGCGCAGGAAAAGGGTTATGCCGAAAAGGACCCGACAGCCGACATCGAAGGGCTGGATGCCGCGCGCAAAACGGTTATTCTGGCGGCCATGGCATTCGGCAGACTCCTTGACCCGGACAGCATTCCCTGCGAGGGAATTACCCGCATAACCGCCGACGACGCCGCGCTGGCACGTGCCATGGGCGGTGCGGTCAAGCTGATCGGCCATGCCTGCGCCAACCCGCATACCGGCAGAATCCTCGCCATGGTGTCCCCGCGTTTCGTCCCCGGCGGCAACCCGCTCGCCGGAGTCAGCGGCGTATTCAACGGGATTCTGGTTCGCGCCGATATGGTCGGCGAGGTCATGTTCTACGGTCCGGGTGCCGGAAAGCTGCCCACGGCCAGCGCCGTTGTGTCCGATATCATGGAAGCAGCCCACGCCGATCCCGCCGCCGCTCCGCAATGGAGCAATGCCGACGGGGAGACAGCAGCCGATTTTGACGCCTGCTCCTGCCGCAGCCTGCTTGTCTTTGATGCGCCCGCCGATGCGGCGGACAGCCTTGCCTCCCGCTTCGGCGGCGCGGAGGATGTGCGGTGCGCCCCGGGGCGGCTGTCCTTCCTTACGCCCGCACTGAGTGAAAAGGATACGGCAGACCGCATTGCCGCCGCAGGATTCCCCCTCGTCAGCCGTCTGCGCGTACTGGACTGACGGAGGTATCCCGTGAAACAGAAAAAGCAAAATGCCGGCGGGCGCGGATGCCTGTTCCTTGTCATCGGAACCGTGCTGATCCTTGCGCTGATGGCACTGTACGTATTCGCCGTCGGACGCGTCACGGCCCGTGTCATTGAGGCGCGCAGCGGGGATACCCCTGCCTATGCCGTCATGTCGGCGCAGTTTCCCTGTATCATTGCGGCGTTTATTCTGCTTGAGTGCGTGCTGATTCTCCAGTACCTGCCCTCGCAGGAGGATTACGACAGGCAGCGGCCGGTCGGCGTCGCCCGGGGCACCGGGCACGGACTTCTGGGCACCCGCCGCTTCGCGAATATCCTGTCGGGTGTACTGGTCGCGCTGACGGTCGTCTGCGGTGCTGTGTCGGTCAACACCTACCGCATGGTGTCGGAGGACGGCATCTCCACCTGCTTTTTCCGGCAGATCTCCGCTTACACGTGGGACGACGTGACGCAGTGCCGTGTGGATTGCGACAGCGATGAGGGCCTTTCCGTGACCTTTGTCATGGAGGACGGAAAGGAATTTGAAATCCTGCAGAATACCATATCGGACAATGCCGCGTTCGCTGCCAAGTACGCCCCCGATGCCGCGGACAGCCGTGTCGCCGTGCTCGCCTTTGCATCGGAGCTGTGCGGCCGGCTGGACGAACGGGACATACCCCGCCGCGTCTCCCACAGTGAGCGCGCCATCCGCTTCTACAGGGACGACTATCCCGAACAGTGGGTCTATGTGCGGGAACTGATACGCTATGAGGAAATCCGTCCCTCCGACGACGAAACAGCCGAACCCGAAACGGAATCGGATACGGCTGCGGAGACGGAATAACAGCCCGACTGCCGTCAGGCAGCAAAACAGGAAACGCCCTCCGCGGTGCAGCATCGCGGAGGGCGTTCTTTCTTTTCTCTCTCTTTGGCTGGGGTGGCCGGATTCGGACCGACGCATGCGGGAGTCAAAGTCCCGTGCCTTACCGCTTGGCTACACCCCAATGGAAACCGATTCATTCTACCACAGTTTTCTCTGTTTGTCAAGAATTTTCATTGCAATTCGCGGATGCACCCGAAGCGGGCGCATCCGCAGCACATTTTCCCTTTTTTATTTCTTTTTTCCCCCGGATGTAATGCGGAAGGTCGCCTCCGTCATGACAATCATCAGGGTGAAAAACACAAGCAGGTAAAGCGGCATAACCGAGAAGGAAACCGCATTTCCGAGCAGACCGAACAGCGGCGGAACAAAGGTGGAACCGACATAGGCGCTGGCCATCTGAATCCCGATGATCGCTCCCGAATTCTCCGCGCCGAAATTGAACGGCGTGGAATGAATGATGCAGGGGTAAATCGGGGCACACCCGAAGCCGATGACAAGAAACGCGGCAAAGGCCACCGTGTAGGATTTGACCGGTATCATCAAGGCGGCAATCCCGCAGGCAAGGATGCAGGTCCCCAGCCGGATCATGTTGCGGTCGCCGAGCTTATCCGTAATAAACCCGCTGAGGAATCTTCCCGCCGTTATGCCGATGTAGAACAGCGCCGCAAAGCCGGCAGCCCGCTCGGCGGGAATGCCCTTCACCTCGGCAAAATAGGTGCTGGCCCACTGCATGGTTGTAGCCTCCGCGGCGCAGTAGGCGAAAAAGCCTGCCAGAAGGAACGGAACCCCCTTGATTTTGAGCGCGCCGAGCAGGCCGATGCTCTTCCCGCTCTCTCCGGATTTTGTCCCGTTCACCTTCCACACCGGCAGTGTGGCAAGCAAAAGCAGGGCTATGGCCAGCTGAATGAAGCCGACCGTGCGGTACCCGTCGTTCCATGTTCCCCTTTTCAGCGCGGCACTCATGATAAACGGGCTGACAATCGCACCGACTCCCCAGAAGCAATGCAGCCAGCTCATATGCTTTGCCTTATAGTGGAGCGCGATATAGTTGTTGAGCGCGGCGTCCACGGCTCCCGCGCCGAGTCCGTACGGGACGGCAAAAGCAATCAGCATCCAGAAGCTCGTAGAGAAGGAGAAGCCGAACAGAGCAACCACGGTAAGAAAGACACTGCCGACCGTAACAATACGCGTTCCGAGTTTCCCGGTCAGTCTGTCCGAGAGGAGACTGGATACAATGGTCCCGCCGGAGATAACCATCGAAACAATGCCCATGCAGGAAACCGAAACCTGCAGCTCGGTATGCATCACCGGCCATCCCGATCCCAGCAGCGAATCGGGAAGACCGAGGCTGATAAACGCAAGATAGATCAACGCAAGCAGCAGAGAATACATGTCTGTCCGCTCCTTCCTCAATCAAGCGACCGGCCGCATGCGTATTACCGTATACCGCCGACCCGTAAAAAACCCCCGCACGATGCCGTGCAGGGGTTTTCCGTTATGGTGGAGACAGTTGGGATCGAACCAATGACCTCCACGATGTCAACGTGGCGCTCTAACCAGCTGAGCTATGCCTCCATAACATGTTTATTATACCATATGTCCGCGCGTTTGTCAATAGTTTTTTCGAAAATACACAATTCGATTTTGCGGCCGCTTTCACGGCTTCATTCTTACCGATAAACGTAAATTTTACAAAAAGTTCAACGTCGCTCCACAAAAAGAATTTGACTGCTGCGGAAAAGCGGTATATAATAGACGGACAGGAATGTCAAAGGAGGGTTTGAACCATGACAGTTACAAGAAAATCCGTTATCGGCGACGTGCTGGATGCCGCGCCGGATACCGCCGCTTTCTTCTTTGAGATCGGGATGCACTGCCTCGGCTGTCCGTCCGCCCGCGGAGAATCCATTGAGGATGCCTGCGAGGTTCACGGAACCGATGCCGACGAGCTGGTCGCCAAAATCAACGCATACCTGGCAGACAAGAAGTAAATCGGCAGGAAAGAGGGGCGGGAGACACGGCGCAGCCGATTTTCCCGCCCTTTTTTCGAGAGGAGAAACAACCTATGACCGCCTGCTTTCCGAAACTGACGCCCCGCCTGATGACGGCGGTGCAATATGTCCGCCCCGGACGCCTGCTCTGCGACGTCGGAACGGACCATGCCTACCTGCCGATCTGGCTGTGCCGTGCGGGCATACTCACGCCGCCGGATGACGGCCGCACCTTCTGCGCCATTGCCTCGGATGTCCGGGACGGGCCCGTGGAGCGTGCGCGTCTTCACGTTGCCGCCGCCGGCCTTGCCGGCAGAATCCTGACCGTCCGCACAGACGGACTGACGGGGCTTGATGTCTACCGTCCGGAGGACATCACCGTATTCGGGATGGGCGGAGAGCTGATCGTGTCCATACTGGAAAAGGCGTCCTTTGTCCGCTCGCCCGATATCCGCCTGATTTTGCAGCCCATGACGCACCCGGAAATTCTTCGGGAATGGCTGACGCAAAACGGATTTTCGATCATAGCCGAGACGCTGTCGGCAGAGGAGCGGCGCATCTACCAGACCATCTGCGCATCCTATGACCCGACGGCAGTCCCCGTGCCGTATGACCCTGCCGAACTGCTGACCGGGCGCGCCTATCCGGCGGAGCAGGCGGAGCTGCACCTTGCTCTGATTGACAGGACATGCAGCACGCTGGAAGCACGGCGGGAGGCGCGCCGCACGGCCGGCCACCCGACCGCCCGTGAGGACACCCTGCTGGGAGCGCTGACATTGCAAAGGAAACGCGTAAGCGGGAAAATTCCCGCAGCTTTTACTACAGGAAGAGGTGATTAAAATGACGGTTCAGCAGCTGTATGATGCGCTGGACGCAAAAATTCCGCGGACTCTGTCCTGCGGATGGGACAACGACGGTCTTTCCTGCTGTCCGGATCCGACATCCCCTGTGTGCGGGGTACTGACCGCTCTGGATGCGACGGAGGATGCCGTCGCCGAAGCGGAACGGAGAGGGTGCAATTTTCTTCTGACGCACCATCCCCTTCTGTTTCACGGCCTGCGCGCCGCGGACGGGGCCGATACCTCCTCCCGGAAGGTAATCCGCATGATCCGCGCGGGCATATCCTCCGCCGCCTTCCATACCCGATTGGATGCCCTGCCCGGCGGTGTAAATGACACGCTGGCAGGTGTGCTGGGCCTTCGCGATGCTGCCCCGTTCGGCAGCGGGGAGGGAGAGGACGGAAACCCGGCGGGAATGCCGCTGGGGCGCATCGGCTCCCTTCCCGCGCCCGAGTCCTTTGACGCATTCTGTGAACGGGTCAAGAAGGCGCTGCACCTTCCCGCCCTGCTGGGTGCGGGCTGCGGGCGGGATATCCGCCGCGTGGCCGTTCTGGGCGGCGCAGGGGACGATGATGTTGAGGCCGCGCGCGCGGCAGGTGCCGATGCGTTCGTAACCGGCGAGCTGCGCTACCATCAGCTGTGCGATGCCCCCTACGGCGGCATGGCACTGATTGCCGCCGGGCACTTCCACACGGAGTTCCCCGTAGTTCCCGTACTGGCGGACATGGCGCGCGGTATTCTGCGTGCTGCGGAGAATGCGGACGTACCGGTGTTTGTATACGGCGGCGCGCGGGTGGAAATCCGATAAAGGAGGAAGGCATGAAAATCCGGCTGAATCAGGACGAGGAAATTGTACGTACCGTCCGGGAGGGACTTGCCGCCCGCGGCGGGTACTGTCCCTGCCGTGTGGAAAAAAGCGAAGACACCAAGTGCATGTGCCGTGAGTTCCGCGAACAGATCCGGGACCCGAATTTCGAGGGCTACTGCCACTGCATGCTGTACTACAAAGAGAAGTAAATAAAAAAGGGGAGCTGCAAGCTCTCCTTTTTGCTTCTATTTCTGCGTGTGACTGAGGAAATTCTGCAGCAGCGGGCTCCTCGGATTTTCGAACACGTCCTCGGGTGTTCCGGCCTCCTCAATGACCCCGTTCGCCATGAAGATGACCCGATCCGCCACATTCCGGGCGAATTCCATTTCATGCGTAACCACAATCATGGTTCTGTCGCTGGACTTCAGCCCGCGGATAACCGAAAGCACCTCGCCCGTCAGCTCGGGATCGAGCGCCGAGGTCGGCTCGTCAAAGCACAGAATGTCCGGCGACAGCGCCAGTGCCCGTGCGATGGCGACCCGCTGCTGCTGTCCGCCGGACAGCTGCCCCGGATAACTGTCTATTTTCCCGGTCAGCCCCATGCGCTCAATCAGAGTGCGGGCTTCCGCATCGATCTCCTCCGGCGTTCCCACGTGATTCAGCGTGGGCGCCAGCGTGACATTGCGCAGGACGGTATATTGCGGGAACAGATTGAACTGCTGAAAAACCAGCCCGAAATGCTTCCGTGCCTCCCGCACCTCCGCTTCCTTGCGGCTTTTCTTCACGATTTCCTTTGCGTCGAAAATGCACTTTCCCGAAACATATATCTGCCCGGCGTCGGGTGTTTCGAGAAAATTCAGACACCGGAGCAGGGTGGTCTTTCCGCCTCCGGAGGATCCGATCATCGCCAGCACCGCACCGCGTTCCAGTGAAAAGCTGATATCGCGCAGCACCTCGGTTTTTCCGAAGGATTTGCCAAGACCCCGCACTTCCAGCGTCGGGGGGGTTGTATTGTTCATATCGCCATTCCTTTTTCCGTTTTTCCGTGTATTCCGTCCGCCTCTACAGGGAGAACCGGGCCATCCGTTTCTCAACCCGGCGGAACAGCAGTGTCAGCGCACCGTTGAAGACAAGATAGTAAACCGCCGTGAAAAAGAGCGGCCACATGGCGCCCGATATGCCTCCCGAGCCCTTCATGAAGGCCTCGCCTGCCCAGATTACCTCCTGCAGCGCAATGATGCGCGCCAGGGATGTATCCTTTACCAGCGTGATAATTTCGTTGGACATGGGCGGCACGATGCGCTTGATCATCTGGAGCAGCGTCACGCGGAAGAAAATTTGCGTACGCGTGAGCCCCAGCACCTCACCGGCCTCCGTCTGTCCGCGCGGGACACCCTGAATGCCGGCGCGGTATATTTCGGAAAAATAGCAGGCATAGTTGAAAATGAAGGCCACCGCGGCAGCCGTGAAGCGCCCCGATTCGCCCGTTCCCCAGATGTTGTTTCCGAACACCATGCCGGGGAAATAGAAAATGATGATCAGCTGGATCATCAGCGGAGATCCGCGCACGATCCAGATAATACCCCGCACCAGCCATGAGATCGGCTTGATGCGGGTGATGGAACCGAGGCAGATAAGAAGTCCCAAGGGGATGGCGCCGAGCAGCGTGACCGCAAACAGACGGAGCGTCTGCAGAAAGCCCTGATTCAGCGCCTGAAATACCGTGGGAAACTGTTCGATAAAGCGTTCCAGCATGACTTCTCCGTCGGTCTTTTCTCAGTTCTTGATCAGATAATCCTGAATACCGTACTTTTCGGCAATCTTCGCCAGCGTACCGTCGGCGGTCTTGGCGGTGAAGAACTCATTGAGCTTCTCGGTCAGATTGGAGCCTTTGCGGAATCCGACGCCGTACTCCTCGTCAGCCAAGCGGATGGTGTAGGCAAGATTGCTGTAGTCGGTTCCCTCGCCGATCATACTGATGGCCATCAGGAAATCGATAATGGCCGCATCGCTGGTTCCCGCCTTGACCTCGGTCAGTGCGGTTGCCTGGCTTTCAACGGCGGTAACGGTAAAACCGTTTGTGTTTGCGGCAGCCTCGCCGGCAGATCCCTTCTCCACGGCGAAGGACAGGTTCTTGCAGTCCTCAACCGTCTTGATATCCGCCGCGCGGTCGGCACGGACGACCACAACCTGCGCGTTGTTGAAGTAAGGATTGGAAGTAGACATGGCGGACTTGACCTCGTCCGTCAGCGTCATGCCGTTCCACACGCAGTCAATGGTGCCTGCCTCCAGCTCAAAGGTCTTGCGATCCCAGTCGATGAGGGAGAACTCGACATCCACGCCGAGGTATTCGGCAAAAGCGGTGGCGGCGTCGGCATCGAAGCCGATCCACTTGTCATTGGCGTCACGGTAGTCCATCGGCTCGAATTCGGTGATGCCGACAACAAGCTTTCCGTTTTTCTTGATTGTTTCCAGATCGTCTGCCTTTTTCCCGCAGGATGCAAAGCACAGCGTGCATGCGGCAGCCATAATCAGCGCCAGCACGGCGCACAGGGTTCTGACAGTCTTTTTCATCGGTTTGTCCTCGTCTTTCAGCTTTTCTCTGCCGCTTTATTACTTTATCACGGTAAAGCGGCGAACGGCTGTATTATACACACTTTTCCCCCGCTTGTCAAGGGGTTTTGAAAACTTTTATTTTTCTGTCGGTTTTTCCCATTATTTTACTGTCTTTCACTGCAGGATGCAAACCGCCGGAACGCCGTGCCGCACATCCGCAGCCGTCCTCTGAGACTTTTCCCGGATTATGCGGGAATATTTTATTTCTTTCTTGACACGCCCCCCGTTTTATGCTATACTTGCGTTATTATACCAACTTTTGGGAAACTGCACAGCTTTTCTGTGCAATTTCCCATGCTGCCGTCACTGAACGCAGCACGTACCGCGTACGCCGGGCATCCGGCAGCGGACGGTTGCGGGTTCGTGCGGCGGAGGGCCGGCGGTTCCCGGCAGAAAGAAGAAAAAATGAAGCAAAAACTAAGCGGACGCGAATACGTCTACATTGCCAGCATGCTGTTCGGCCTGTTCTTCGGAGCGGGCAACCTGATCTTCCCCGTGCACATGGGTCAAATGGCAGGCAGCAACCTCTGGCCCGCCATCATCGGTTTCTGCGTGACGGGTGTCGGTCTGCCCCTGCTCGGCGTCGCCGCGCTCGGCATCAGCCGGTCAAACGGTCTGTATGAGCTCGGCTGCCGTGTCGGACGCCCCTATTCCATTTTCTTTACCTGCCTGCTGTACCTGACCATCGGGCCCTTCTTCGCCATTCCCCGCTGCGCCAGCACCTCGTTTACCGTAGGGCTGGAGCAGATCCTTCCAGACGGCGCCAACATGCAGCTCTGCCTGTTCATTTTCTCACTGCTGTTCTTCGGTGCGGCACTGTTCTTCTCGCTCAAGCCCGGTAAAATTCTTGTTTGGGTCGGAAAAATTCTGAATCCCGCTTTC
>CAVDLN010000013.1:9369-24029 GCA_963609805.1 Erysipelotrichaceae bacterium
CTGGAGCGCGCTTTCCTTGTGTTTCTCGGCGTACTGGTTGTCGTCTCGGTGCTCAATCCCGGTGCATCCATCGGTGATGTGCAGCCGGAGGGCGCTTACGCCACCCAGTCCTTCTTCACCGGATTCCTGGAGGGCTACAACACCATGGACGCACTGGCAAGCCTTGCCTTCGGCATCGTGGTCGTGCAGGTCATCCGCGGGCTCGGCGTGACCGAATCGAACGCCGTGGCCGGCAGCACCGTACGTGCGGGCATCTTCAGCTGCCTGTTCATGGCGGTCATATATGTTGCCGTCTCCGTAGTCGGCGCGCAGAGCCGCGGCCTGTTTGCAACCTCCGAAAACGGCGGCATCGCGCTGGCGCAGATCGCACAGCATTACCTCGGAAAGCCCGGTCTGTACATTCTGGCGGCAACCGTAACACTTGCCTGCCTCAAGACCTCCGTCGGACTTATCACGAGCTGTGCCGAAGCCTTCACCGGACTTTTCCCCAAGGGCCCGAGCTACCGCATCTGGGCAATCATTTTCAGCGGTGCCTCCATGCTTTTTGCCAACGTCGGCCTGAGCGGCATCATCAGCTACTCCCTGCCCGTCCTGATGTTCCTCTACCCGCTTGCCATTACGCTGGTTCTGCTCTCCCTCTTCGGGCGGTTCTTCCGGTACGACCGCGCCGTGTTTATCTCGACGACGGCCTGCGCACTGGTTGCCTCCTTCTATGACCTTTTGGTCAGCCTGCCCGAAAATCTGTATACCGCGCTGCACTGCGATGCCATCAAATCCTTCGTTACGAGCTATCTGCCCCTGGCGGATCTCGGCCTCAGCTGGGTGATTCCCTCGCTGATCGGATTTGCGATCGGCATGATCATCCACGTGGCACACGCGGCAGCCGCCCGGAAAAAAGTCTGAAATAAGTTCCGTAAAGCAACTGAAAGGGAATGCGCCGACACAGTCGGCGCATTCCCTTTCTTGCGGTCTTTGCTGTCTTTATGAGGTTTCCTCGCTTTCCGCATCCGTCCTCTTTCCACGGTACGAATACCGATACCGGGAAATACTCAGCACGATACCCATCTCGAATATCTGCAGAATCAGCGACGTGCCGCCGGACGAAAAGAACGGCAGGGAGATTCCGGTGTTGGGCATGGAATTGGTCACAACGGCTATGTTCAGCACAGCCTGAATCGCCACCTTGGCTGTCAGTCCGTAGGCCGCCAGCGACGTGAACTTGTCCGGCGCGTGCGAGGCAATCCGAAAGCCGCGCCATATGAGCAGCCCGAACAGCACGACAACCGCAACCGCCCCGATAAATCCCAGCTCCTCACAGATAATCGTGAAAATAAAGTCGTTCTGCGGCTGGGAAACATACCCGTACTTCTGCCGGCTGTTTCCGAGTCCGACTCCGAAAAAGCCCCCCGAACCTATGGCATACAGTCCCTGCAGCGTCTGCCAGGCGGAACCCAGCGCGTCCGCCTCGTCAATGTTCAGCCACGTCATCACACGCACCTGCGCATAGTCCGACACCGCCAGAACCAGCAAGACCGCGGCGGCACCCACACCGAAAATCCAGTAAAACCATCTGCGGTCAGTCCCGCCCAGGAACATAACGACTATGCCGAGCAGCCCGATTATGATGATGCCGGAGAGGTGATGCTCCAGCATGACAAGGGCGCAGATAAAGCCGAAAAGCAGCATGGGAAGCAGCACGCCGTAGAAAAAATGTCCGCCGAATTTCTGCCTCATGGCAATCTGTTTCTCGTGCTTGGTCATAACCAGCGAGATAACCAGGATAACCGCCATTTTCGCGATTTCCGACGGCTGAATCGACACGGGGCCGATCCGTATCCAGCGTGTTGCGCCGGATCCGTAGCTGGAACCGATGACAAGCACCAGCAAAAGCAGCACAACCGATCCCGCATACGCCGCCACGCCGAACATCCGCCAGAACCATGGACGTGCTTTGATGACAAAGGGCGTCGTCAGCGCAAAGGCGAGCAGCAGGTAGACGACATGCCGCTTGACATAGTAGGTGCTGTCGTCGTGGTACTGTTCGGCATACACCGAGCTGGCACTGTACGCCATAATGGCGCCGAATACCGCCAGCATCAGCACAATCAGCAGAAACGGCGTGTCGATGGGCCCGCACTCCAGCACATAGTCCGCCTCCCGCCGCTCCGCGCGCGGGTGGACAGGCTGGGAGTAGATCGGATCCGACGGCTCGGTTTTCCTGTCCAACAGGCGTCCCCACCTGTCCAGCCGCCGGAATCCGAAGCCCTTGCGCGGCTTTTTTTCAATCTTTCTCGGACGCGGTTCCGCAGACTGCTCACGTGGAATACGTCCGTCCCGCTTTTGCCCGCGTCTGCCGCCGTGTCCGCCCTCCGATCTGTCCGGCATTCCGTCCTCCTCCTCTCTTTCCCCGTACGGGGGCTGCATCCGCCCCTCTGTGCGGGTTATTTTCCGAGCCATGCCAGCAGGCAGAACAGCACGGAAGCTCCGGAAAAAATTCCCATGACGGCATATTCACCGAAGCCCCATTTTTCAAAGCTGTGATGGATGGGCGCGATGGGAAACAGTCTCCTACCGTGCGTCAGTTTGAAATAGCAGCGCTGCAGAAGGCTTGTCAGCATATCCGCGACAAACACAAAGCCCGCCAGCACAAACAGCAGAAGCTCCCCCGCCATCATGGCGCAGCCCATAATCACGCCGCCGAGGAACAGGGATCCCGTATCTCCCATAAACATCTGCGCCGGGTGACGGTTGAAGACAAGAAATCCGAGCATGCCCGCAAGCAGGGACGCCGACAGCACCGTACTGTCCGCATCCCGCCGCGAGAGTGCCAGCAGCAGGATGAAGGCCGCCACGGTCGCGCAGACCGAGGAGGCAAGTCCGTCCAGTCCGTCGGTCAGATTGGTTGCGTTCACAAAGCCGACTATGACAAGCAGGTACACGGGATAGGCAAACCATGACAGCTCCAGCCGCAGGTCGGTGAAAGGCAGGCGGAAGGATGTTTCCAGGTGCTCCGAGGCGCGGAGCAGCGCGATGTACGCGGCCGCCAGCACAAACTGAAGCAGCAGTTTCTGCCGCTCGCTCAGACCTTCGTTCTGCTTTTTTATCAGCTTGCAGGAGTCGTCGATGCAGCCGATGGCGGCGTTTCCCAGCGCAAACAAAACCGTCAGCACAAACGGGAAAAGACGATCCCCTCCGCCGTGCACCGCACGAACCACGGCATACCCCGCCGTCGACAGAAAGAATGCCGCGATGAAGCAGATCCCGCCCATGGTGGGTGTTCCCTGCTTGTCCCGATGCCAGACGGGTCCCTCCGACCGAATGGGCTGTCCCATTTTGAAATGCCGCAGAACAGGCAGCAGAATAAAGCCGAAAGCAACGGTCAGGACCAGCGCGCAGCCGCCCGAGGCCGCCGCTAAAATTTCCAATGCGGACAAGGAAGAAAATTCATACATGTCAATATCTGTCCCCTTTCCGACAGCTGTTGATTGCCAATTTCAAATTGCTAATTGCCAATTGCTAATTGTTCCTTTGCGCAAGAATCCGGATGACCGCATCCGCCGCCGTTTCAAGGCGCATGGCGCGGCTTGCCTTGATCAGCAGGACGTCCCCGCTCGCGAGTCCGGCCGTGATTCCAGACGCAACCTCCTCCGCGTCCGGCTCCGTGCCGTCCGCATACAGCGGGTATACCCGGCTCATGCCCGCGTCACGCGCCCCCGCGGCAATTTCCGCTCCCAGCGCGCCGACCGTCCAGAGGCAGTCAAGGCGTCCCGCGCAGGCTGCGCCGACCGACCGGTGCAGAGCTGCCGTATCCGTTCCCAGCTCCTTCATGTCGCCCAGCAGGGCCATGCGCCGTCCGTCGGAACCGCTCAGGAGGGGCAGTGTGTTCAGCGCCGCACGGACGGATTCCGGAGATGCGTTGTAGCAGTCCTCCACCACCGTAATGCCGCCGACGGTATGCAGTGTCTGCCGCATGGCCGCCGGACGGTAGTCCGCAAGCCCGCGCGCCGTCTGCTCCCGGTCAAGGCCGCACAAAAAGCCGACCCCTGCCGCATAGACCGCATCCGACAGAATATGCTCCCCCGGCGCGGGTACGTGCAGTCCCTCCCACACATCCCCGTTCGGAAGCCGCAAGTCAAAGAATGTCCCCCCCGCCTCCGCGCGCACATGAAAGGCGTGGAAATCCGCTCCGCTGTCCCTCCGCGATACGGGGTGCAGCAGTATGTCCCCCCTTGCGTGTGCTGACTGTGTGCGGAGCAGCGGTTCATCCCCGTCAAAGAGCAGGTGCCCGCCCTGCCGCATCCCGTCCAGCACCTCCAGCTTGGCACGGGCGATATTTTCCCGCGTACCGAGGGATTCGAGATGCGAGGATCCGATATTGGTGATGACCGCGATGTCGGGGCAGACGGCGCGCGACATGGCGGATATTTCGCCGCGTCCGCTCATGCCCATTTCCAGCACCGCCGCGGAGTTCTCCGTCCCGATACCCGGTACGCAGAGCGGCATGCCGATAACGGAATTGAAATTTCCCTCCCGGCAGAATGTCGGAAACGCGGTCTTAAGCACCGAGGCACACAGCCCCTTCGTGGTTGTTTTCCCTACGCTGCCGGTGACGGCGACCACACGCATCCCGCGCAGATACTCCGATCGGAAGCCTGCCGCAAGCGGCGGAAGCGCCGCAACCGTATCCGGAACGCAGATAAAGCAGGCATCCGGGTATCCCGTCCCGATTTCCGCCTCCGTCGGGCAGTGCTCACAGAGAAAGCACCGGCTGCCTGCCGCATACGCGGACGCTATGTACGCATGCCCGTCCGCGCGTTCCCCGCGGATTGCGCAGAACATCACGCCGGGTCCCGCCTCCCGCGAGTCGGTGCAGGCTGCGCTGACCGCCGTATCGGAATGACCGCGCAGGCATCCGCCGCTCCATGCGGCTATCCCGGCAGGAGACGCTGAAACCGAAAAAATTGTTTTCATGATTACTCTTTTCCTGCTGATTCTATTCCGGGTCTTCCTTGCTGCGGAAGGTCACGGTCACAACCGTTCCGATTTCCGCCTCCGTCCCGGCGGGCGGGTCCTGCGCTATGGCAACCGCTCCTGTCCCGCTCAGGTAATTGTTGGTTCCCTGTATGCGTATGTTCAGCCGTTGCCCGGCGAGCGTTTCGCTGGCCGCGACGGCGGTTCTGCCGGTGAGATCCGGCACCGTCACGGTCGGATGCTCGGCGTTCCGCTCGGTATACAGAATCAGGCGCGCCTGCGCGGACTCCACCTTGACGCCTGCGGCGGGGGACTGCCCGTATACGACGGATCCGTCGCCCACCACCTCCACGGTAAAGCCGCTTTCGATCGCGTAGGACTGCGCCGCGCTGACGCTCCAGTATTCCACATCCGGCACGGTGCATGCCATGTTTGCCAGTTCCTTGTCCGTGTACACCGCCTCGACGCCGAGGTACGGCAGGACAGCCTCCAGTACGTTGGCAAGGTAGGGTGCCGCCACATAGGAGCCGTACAGGACTCCCTCGGTCGGTTCGTCAACCAGAATCAGAATCGCCACCTTGGGGTCATCCGCCGGCGCGAAGCCGACGCAGGAGCACACATAGTATTCTTGTCCGCTGTCGTCCGTTTTGTCGATTTTCTCGGATGTTCCCGTCTTGGCGGCTACCCGGTAGCCCGCCACATAGGCATTTTTGGCGCCGCCGCTCCCGGATACACCCGCCTCCAGAATTTCGGCGAGTTTCTCTGCCGTGTCGGTTGAGATAACCTGCCGGCGGACGCTCGTCTCATAGGATTTCACCACATTCCCGCTGCTGTCCAGCTCCTGCTTGAGGAGGTGCGGCGTCAGCAGGTAGCCTCCGTTGGCAACAGCCGTTATCGCCATAATCTGCTGAAGCGGCGTGATTTTGAAGTTCTGGCCGAACGAGGAGGTTGCAAGATCGATTTCCTTGAAATTGTCCTCGTCATAGAAAATGCTGACGCCCTCTCCCGGCAGATCCACGCCGGTTTTTTCCAGATACCCGAAGGATCTGAAATAGCTGTAGAACCGTCCCTGCCCTATGCGCAGGCCCATCATCATGAGAATCGGGTTGCAGGATTGCTGCAGTCCCTCGGCGAAGGTAAGTGTGCCGTGTCCCGCCGTCTTATGGCAGTGAATGGTGCGCCCGCCCACCTTGTAGTAGCCGGGGCAGTAGAAGGTTTCCCCGTCCTCGACGAGGTTTTCCTCATACGCCATGGCGGCGGTTACAACCTTGAAGGTAGAACCCGGCATATACGCCTCGGTGACCGCCTTGTTTGACCATGTGGTCAGCTGCAGCTCCTGCTTCAGCTTCAGGTATTCCTCGCTGTCCGCGGCATATCCGCTGGCATTCAGCACACTCTGACTGTCCGCATTGAGTGTTCCGGGGCTGTTCGGATCAAAGGAGGGATAGGTTGCCATCGCCAGAATGCCGCCCGTCTCCACGTCAACCACGATGCCGCAGGCGCGGTTCTGTCCGCCGGACTCGGTGTATGCGGCGGACAGCTGCTCCTCCAGTACCGACTGGATATAGACGTCCAGCGTCGTGACGATCGAATGCCCGTCGCCTGCGCGGATATAGCTCTGATACTCATTGGGCATCTCGTTGCCGTGCGAATCCCGCGCCGTAATATACTTTCCGTTCGTTCCCGCCAGCAGGCTGTCGTACTGCAGCTCCAGCCCGTAAGCGCCGCCCCCGTCGCTTGTGGTAAATCCCAGCACATGGCAGGCCAGCGTGCCGTGCGGATAATACCGCTTGCTGCCCGCCTGCAGGAACACCATGCTGTTCAGGCTGTACTTATCAATAAACGCCTCCACCTCCGCGGCCGTGTCCTCATCCACCTGCCGCGCGATGGTACGGTCAAGATACTTTGTGTAGGTGGTCTGCTCCATCACCTTGTCGTAGGTTGTGTCCAAAAGGGAGGACAGTCCGTCCGCGATGATTTCGGCGTACTGCGTTCCGTCCTCCTCGGTGCATTCCAGAATGGTGCGGGGGGATATGAACACGCGGTATGTGGTGATATTGGTGGCAAGCACCGTTCCGTTCGTATCGTAAATGCGCCCGCGCTCCGCCGTTACCGTTGACGCGGAAGTAAGCTGACTCAAAACCTTGCTCCGGTACTTCTCATATCCGCAGGTCTGCAGCAGGAGAATACGGATGAGCAGGTATGCAAGCGCCGTGAGAATCACAATCCAAAGAATGCGTCCGCGCCGCAGGGTTCGCCTGTCAACCGGGTGCAGTACGGTATCCGGCGATGCCGTTCCGTTTTCCTCCGCGCGCCCGCTGTCGGATCGGGACTTTTGCCCGTATTCGCCCTGACTCCCGTCACTCATGGAACAACCTCCTGTATTTTTGCAACCGTTTCCCGCAAAAAAACGGGCGGCCCCGCTTCCCGCCGGAAGCAGCGGAATCACCCGTGCCGTCCGGCGGTAATGCGCACACGCCGCCCAATCTTTTCCCGGAATGTACGGCGTCGGGCCGGGAATCAGTCCCGTCCGATACCGAACGCGCTCAGGATTGCAGCCCAGCCGGACTTGCTTTCCCGGTTTCCGTTTCCGTCTTCGATTTCAAGGTAATCCTCCGCGCCGCTGTCCAGATAGCTTCCGGACACATACTGTTCGTCCACCATGCCCAACTCGTTGACGGCACGCTCACGGACAGACAGGAGGTCGTTCTTCAAATCCAGCTGATCCGACAGCTCGGACTGCACCGTGCGGCGCTCCTCCAGCTTGTCTTTCAGCTCGCTCACTTCCCGTGTGGAACGGCTTACCAACACCGTACTGCCGATTACCAGGGACATGGACACGGCGACGACGGCAAGTCCTGCCACCGCCCCGACCGGGATTGGCTTTGCCCGCCTGCGGGACCTGACCACCACGGTTTCTTTCGGGAAGGTTTCTGCCGCCCAAACATTCAGCCGCTGCATGAAGGGCAGCTTCATCAGCCTGCGAAGGGGCGCGGGGAGCTTGTCTGTGTCAGTAAGCCAACCGGCTTTTTTTGGCAGGAGTTCCTCCATGCCGGAAAACTCTGCCGCCAGTTCGGCGGGATCATGGCGAACCGTCTGCACGACGGGAGCCTGATACCGCGGGGTTCGGAAATTCCGCCGGTCGCAGTAGTAACGGCTGAAATCGTCCACGGTCATGAACTGTCTGCCGTTCGCCCGACCGCTTCGGTACCCTGCCATATCATCCTCTTCGCCGCCCGGCTGCCGCTGCTGTCCGCCCGCCGCCATATAACTGCCGGGCATCATGGCCCGGTTGAGGGCTTCCTGACGTCTCTGACGCGCCTCATCGGCATGCACCCTGCCTGCCACGCCCCGATCGCGGTAGCGGTCGCAGAGCATATCAATGCAGCGTCTGTCCGTATCCGCCGACTGCGCGTCCTTCCTCCGCCGCTGTTCGGACGTCAGCTCGTCGTCGCGCAGGAGGCGTGCACTGCTCCCGCTGTCCGCCATGGAAACGCGGGACATTCTGTCGTATTCCCGATTCACGCAGTTCAGCTCCTTTCCGTCGGAATAGGCTGCGGCTCACCGCCCTCTGCCGGCGTTCTTTCCGCGGCGATCCGCCCGTTTTTTTACAGTTTTTCCGCCACCCTCAGCTTGGCGCTGCGGGCACGCGGGTTGTCGTTCAGTTCCTCCGCCGTCGGGAGGATAGGCTTGCGGCTGACGGGACGCACCCGGGGCTTTCGCCCGCAGACGCACACCGGCAGATCCGGGGGACATATGCATCCCCGCGCCATTTCCGCAAAGGTCTCCTTGACTATCCTGTCCTCCAGCGAGTGGAAGGTGATAACCGCCATCCGGCCGCCGGGATTCAGAAGGTTCACCGCCGCCTCCAGGGCGGGGCGAATAACATCGAGCTCGCCGTTGACCTCAATGCGGATTGCCTGAAACGACCGCTTGGCGGGATGGTGTCCGCCGTCGCGCGCCGCTGCCGGAATAGCCGCTTTGATAATTCCGCTCAGCTCACCCGTTGTCTCAATCGGATGTTCCGCACGTGCGGCCACGATCCGCGCCGCGATGCGTCCGGCGAAGCGCTCCTCGCCGTAGGAAAACAGAATGCGCCGCAGATCCGCCTCGCTGTACGTATTGACAACGTCATACGCCGTCCGGCCGCCGCGGTCATCCATCCGCATATCCAACGGGGCATCCGCCATATAGGAGAACCCCCGCTCCGGTGTATCCAGCTGGTAGGAAGAAACCCCCAGATCCAGCAGAATCCCGTCTATCCTTTCAATGCCGAGCTCCGCGCAGACATCCGCCACTCTGCGGAAATTGTTCCGCACGACGACGGCGTGTTCCCCGAACGGCTCCAGCCGCCGGGAGGCAGCCCGCACGGCAGCCTCATCCTGATCTATGGCAATCAGCCGTCCAGCGGTCAGCCGGGACGCGATTCCCGCGGAATGACCGCCCCCGCCCGCCGTACCGTCCACATAGATTCCGTCCGGCTTTATGTTCAGGGCATCCATGCATTCCGCAAACATCACGGGTTTGTGCGAGAAGGTCCCGCTCTGCGGCAACGGCGTTACGACGTCGTCCCGCATCACAGTCCGATCGCCTCCAGAGCTTCCCTCAGATCATCCAGATTCAGGTCATTCATCTCGGCATCGTACTTGTCCGCTGCCCAGATTTCCGCGTAATCGGCGCATCCGACGATTACCGTTTCCTTGCTGATGCCGGCATACTCCATCAGCGCGGGTGTCAGAATCACCCGTCCCTGACTGTCCGGCTCGGCCTCAATCGCCGTGGCATACAGAAAGCGCCTCAGCTTTTCCGCAACCTTTTGCTCTATGGCCGGCTGCTCCGTACTTTTTCTTTCCTGCTGCCTGATAGGCTCGGTGTATGTCTCCCATGCCTGCTTTGAAATCACCTTCAGACGGGGACCGCGCAAATCCTTGACGATCATGAAGGAGGTCCCCAATTCCTCCCGATGCTTGGCGGGAATAAAAAGCCGGTTTTTGGAATCAATCGTGTGTCTGTATTCCCCTGTCAGCATACCGCGATCCCCCTTTCCTCAGGCGTTCCGAAAAGCCTCCGTCACCCTGCAGCCCTGTGCAGAATTCCTTCGGCCTTCGTGATTGAAGCTGCCCCAAAGTTCCACACTTTGCACCACTTTCCACCACTCTGGGTATATTATATTCTACCGCATTACAGAATGCAAGCCTTTTTTTAAAATTTACATCTCATTCACAAATCATTCAAAAAGAGAGGCGTGAAACCTCAAGCCGGGTTTCCGTGCCTCTCTTCTTTTTAGCTTTTTAACTGTTTGGCTGTTCAGCCTGCATGGTCAGGTGCCGTTCTTTCCGCCCTGCTCTCCCTTTTGTCCCTCCCGGGAGGTATCCTTTCCGGAAGGCGCCGCGCCGGAGGAATGGCCTCCGTGGCAGGATCCCGCCATGGCGCAATGGGCGCAGTTTGCGCCGCAGGTGGATTTACCTTTTTTCCTGTCCCGGATAAGCCCCCGGATAATCAGCACCACTATGGCAGCCAGTGCCGCGCATATCAGGATAACCGCTACATGCCCCTGTATCCAATTCCACATACCGCTTCCGTCCTTTCCGAACAGGTTTCCCCGTCCTTCTTCCGACCGCATCCGGGCCGATAAGGAAAGCGCCGCTTCCCCCGGGAGTCCGGCGGGAGCCGGGACTCCCGTTGTCCGTCAGCCCGCGGCTGCCGGACCCGGAGGAAGTGGCGCACATTTCATTGAGTCAATCGGTGATTCACTTCACCTTGACATCTTCCGTCAGCTTGGTTGCCTCCTTGTAGGGACGAACCAGCATGTATACGATGCCTGCCAGCAGAACGACAGCCGCAACAAGGCTTACGATGTTCAGCACGGCGTTGCCCTCCGTCAGTCTGCCTGTGAACAGGTTGCCGAACGAGTTGACCATCAGCGCGATGACATAGGCGAATCCGCACTGGTAGCCGATGGCAAACCATGTCCACTTGGCGTTGTTCATCTCACGCTTCATGGCACCGATAGCCGCGAAGCAGGGTGCGCAGAGCAGGTTGAACACCAGGAAGGAGTAACCCGTGATGCCGGTGAAGGCCTGTCCGATAGCCTGATATGCCGAAACATCTCCGCCGCCGTACAGAATGCCCAGCGTACCGACGATGTTCTCCTTGGCGACAAGACCCGTGATGGACGCCACGGCAGCCTGCCATGTGCCCCATCCCAGAGGCTTGAAGATCCACGCGATCACGCCTCCGATGGCAGCCAGAATGGAGTCGTTAATCTCCTCCTCGGACAGCATGCGGAAGGTTCCGTCCACCCAGCCGAAGTACGTGGTGAACCAGACAAGGATCGTGGACAGCAGGATGACCGTGCCGGCCTTCTTAATAAAGGACCAGCCGCGCTCCCACATGCTGCGCAGGACGTTGCCCACGGTGGGCATATGGTACGCGGGCAGCTCCATAACGAAGGGAGCAGGCTCGCCAGCGAACATCTTTGTCTTTTTCAGCATGATACCGGAAACAATGATGGCAGCCATGCCGACAAAGTATGCCGAGGTAGCAACCCATGCGGAACCGCCGAAGATTGCGCCCGCGATCATGCCGATGAAGGGCACCTTGGCGCCGCAGGGGATAAAGGTGGTGGTCATGACCGTCATGCGGCGGTCACGCTCGTTTTCAATGGTACGGCTCGCCATGATGCCGGGCACGCCGCATCCCACGCCGATCAGCATGGGGATAAAGGATTTGCCGGACAGGCCGAACTTGCGGAACACACGGTCCAGCACGAAGGCAATACGCGCCATGTAGCCGCACGCCTCCAGGAACGCCAGCAGCAGGAACAGAACCAGCATCTGCGGGACAAAGCCGAGCACAGCGCCGACGCCTGCCACGATACCGTCATTGATGAGTCCGGACAGCCAGTCGGGGGCATCCGCCTTCTCCAGACCGTCGCTGACCAGTACCGGAATGCCGGGCACCCATACGCCGTAGTCGGCGGGGTCGGGAGCCGCGAACGCATTCTCCGCATCCTTCTCCGCAAGACCTTCAAAGTACTTAACGGCATCCAGATACGTCGTTCCGACGGTCATTGCCTCCTCTGCCTTGGACAGATCCTTCGGAATCGCGGAGTAGTAGACGGTCAGCTCGCTCTGCTCCAGCGTCTCCTCGTCCTCTACCGTTACCTTGGCGGCAGCATTCTCGGAGTCTGCCTTGTACGCCTTGACGGCCGTCAGTGCGGCAGCGGCATCGAAATCCTCCGCCTCCGGATCAACATCGGGCAGGAATGCCTGAACGGCGCGCAGAGCGTCCGTATACTCGTCCGTTGCGTCGCTGTAATCGGAGGAGCCTATTCCCAGCAGATGCCAGCCGTCTCCGAACACGCCGTCATTCACCCAGTCGGTTGCGGGTGCGCCGACGGCGACCATGGAAATATAGTAGACAAGGAACATGATCACAGCGAAGATGGGCAGTCCCGCAAAGCGGTTCGTCACAACGCGGTCGATCTTATCCGACGCGGTCAGCTTGCCGACATTCTTTTTCTTATAGCAGCTCTTGATGATGGAGGAAATGTACACATAGCGCTCGTTGGTAATAATGGACTCCGCATCGTCGTCCATTTCCGCCTCGGCTGCCTTGATGTCCTCCTCGATGTGCGCCGTGGTTGCCTCGGGCAGGTTCAGCTGCGCCAGAACCTTGTCATCGCGCTCGAACACCTTGATGGCATACCATCTCTGCTGCTCGGCAGGCATGGTATGAACGGCCGCCTCCTCAATATGAGCCAGCGCGTGCTCCACACATCCGCTGAAGGTGTGCATGGGGACGGTCTTGGTGCCCTGTGCTGCGGCAATGGCAGCCTCGGCGGCCTCCTTGATGCCGGTTCCCTTCAGAGCGGAAATTTCCACGACCTTGCATCCGAGCTGGCGGGACAGCTCCGCGATATCGATCTTGTCGCCGTTCTTGCGTACGACATCAATCATATTGATGGCGATGACAACGGGAATGCCCAGTTCGGTCAGCTGTGTGGTCAGGTACAGGTTGCGCTCCAGGTTGGTTCCGTCGATGATGTTCAGAATAGCGTCCGGACGCTCACCGATCAGATAGTTGCGCGCCACAACCTCCTCCAGCGTATAGGGGGACAGGGAGTAAATGCCGGGCAGGTCAGTCACGACGACATCGCTGTGTCCCTTCAGTTTTCCTTCCTTCTTCTCCACCGTAACGCCGGGCCAGTTTCCGACAAACTGGTTGGAACCGGTCAGCGCATTGAACAGGGTCGTCTTACCGGCGTTGGGGTTGCCGGCAAGCGCAATGCGAATTTCACTTTTGCTCATGATGTTGTTTCTCCTTCACTCTCCGTCGTTTTATTCGACTTCGACCATCTCGGCATCTGCCTTCCGCAGCGACAGCTCATAGCCGCGCACCGTCAGCTCGACAGGATCTCCCAGCGGCGCAACCTTGCGCACATAAACCTCGGTTCCCTTGGTCAGTCCCATATCCATGATGCGGCGTTTGACTGCGCCCTCGCCATGAAGCTTGACGACCTTCACGGTCTCGCCGACCTTGACGTCCCGCAATGTCTTCATATATGCAAATCCTCCTTAAAAGATTCAATCCGAAAAGCAGATCAGATCATGATCCGCTGCGCCATCTCACGGCTTATGCCGACACGCGCGTCCTTAACGTTCACAATAAGATTTCCGCCCATGGAGGTAACCACCGTCACGGTTCCGCCCACAACGAAGCCTAAGTTTTCCAGGTGCTTCTTGACCTCGGGACTTCCCCCGATTTTGCGGATAATGTATTCCTTCTCCAGATCGGCAACAACAAGCGGCATCATACGCTTTGCCATCCTTCCCCGTCTATATTCTGTATTCATGCGTGTTCGGTTGCCGACCGGAGGCCGGAAGTTAGGCTTGACTAACCAAAACGCACATATAAAAGTTAGCTTTTGCTAACCGCTAACATTATAACAGATTCTTTTGTTTTGTCAAGAGTATTTTCTTTTTTTTTGCCGCCTTGCCGAAAAATCGGCGATTTCACGGCTTTCCCGTATACGGCGCCGCTTTTTTAATACGAATTATACAGAATACGAAAAATCAGAATCGCCTGAAATCCGCGGTTCTGCGGATTTCAGGCGATTTTTTCAAGAAACGATTATACCCGTGTTTCCAGCCACGCAATCTGTGCCATGACGGAATCATGTCCCGTTCCGCCCTCACTGGTGCGTGCCTGCACGCAGGTGGACAGATCAATGGCGGCGTACACGTCCTCTCCGATACGGTCCGAGAAGGTCTTGTAAACATCCAGCGGTACGGTATCCAGTACCTCGCCGTGATGTATGCACCACGCCACCGCCTGCCCGGAAACCTTATAGGCCGCCCGGAAGGGCAGTCCCTTTCTGGTCAGATAATCCGCAAGATCGGTCGCGTTGATGAACCCCTTCTGCGCTGCCGCGCGCATATTGTCGGCACGCACGCGCATGGTGCGGAGCATGGGAGGAAGAATGCCCAGACACAGCGACACGGTGTCGAAGGCATCGAAGATTGCCTCCTTGTCCTCCTGCATATCCTTATTATACGCAAGCGGCAGGCCCTTGAGCATGGTCAGCGTCGCCATAAGATCGCCGTACACGCGTCCCGTTTTTCCGCGCACCAGCTCCGCCATATCGGGGTTTTTCTTCTGCGGCATGATGCTGGAGCCGGTGGTAT
>CAVDLN010000014.1:0-23776 GCA_963609805.1 Erysipelotrichaceae bacterium
CCCAGCACCACGCCGTATTGAAGCAGCTCAAGAAGTGCCAGCGGAATGACCAGCGGAAGATCATCAAGCAAAACATCCCCGGAGGGCACGCCGCCATACTCGATAAATACGCCGACCGCATAGTTAATCATAAACTTGACAAGAGTCAGGGCCGAGAACAGAATAATTACCGAGTACCCCTTCTTCCATCCGCCCCGCCAAAGCGCAAACAGCGTGGCGGGGTATACCAGAACAAACAGAATGACATCGCAGGCATCAATGGCCAGTCCGATGAGGTCCAGCCACCATGCGTTCTGATACAGGACATTGGAGGAAAAATGGGTATAGAGCGGATTCAGGACAAAAGCATACAGCACCGTGTAGACTATTTCAGCAACAAGAACAAAAAGGAAGACGCGGCGTACCGCCAGGCGGGTCAGTTTATTCCGTACGGACACATCAAATTCATTCATGGGAGCAACCTTTCATTGAGAAATGTGAGAATCTTTGAGAAACACGTTCTCGGCCTGTCCGACAGCTTCTTCCGGCCACCCGTCGCGGCGCATGGCCTCCGATGCAGCCCCAAAAATAACAGGACGGCTTGCCGGGTCAAGACATGCGGGGATCTCCTGCGGGATATGGCCGGCAATGGCATCCCGCCAAGCCGGATGATTGTGCAGGCAAACACCGCCGGCCAAGAAAACCGCAAATGTCTTTGGCTCGTCCGTCACCGAAGCTGCGGCAAAGTGCTTTTTCCATGCGGCGCAGATAAGTTCTGCCAACGCAGCAGCATTGCGGTCGAGGATTTCCGCAGCCACAATGTCCCCTTCCGACGCAGCGTCAAACACCGCAGGCGCCAAAGATGCGATCAGAGCTTTTCCTTCTGTGTAAAGACGGGTCAGCGCCTGCGGCACAGGCGTCCCCAATTCCGAGGCGAGCTTTTCCGACAGAACCGTCCGCCTTCCGCGGCCGTCGTATTCCCGCAGCACCGCCTCCAGTGCCTGCCTGCCGGTATCGTATCCGCTCCCGGCACTGTCAAGCAGGTATCCCCATCCGCCGATGCGGAATACCTCGCTTCCCTTTCGCGCAAAGCAGGCGCTTCCCGTTCCGCAGATAACGCAGGCACCGTCCCTGCCGTGCAGTTCCGCCGAAAGAAGGTTTACCATATCGGAATCGATCTCAATCCCATCCGGTGCATCGCTGAAGGCCCGCAGCCGGGCCGTCAGCCCGTCACGGTGATTGAGCGCTCCGGAAATGCCGCCGAACAGGAAGCAGTCCGCAAGGCTGACATCGGCATCACGGGCAAGATCCTCTGTCAGCGTGTGTATGCATACGGCGGCGGCCTCTTCCCCGATATCATTGGGATTGGACGCACCTGCCGACCGTCTCGCCAGAACCCGTCCCGCCCCGTCGACCAGAACACCGTCCGTCTTTGTGCCGCCGCCGTCTACTCCGATCACATACTTATGCATAAATGCCGTCCCCCGTTGTCCCGACTGCCCTCATCCCGCTGCCGGTGTCTGTATCCGATTTCGTTTCGGTCTCCGGGACAATGCCGCTCTCAAGCTTATCGGCCAATTTGCTGAGTTCGGCATAGGCATTTAGATGGTAGATATCCCCGGCTATGAGACCGATTTGTTTTTCCACGGCAGAGGCGTACACCCGGCATAGCTCGGGCTTCTCCGTCAGCAGACGGAACACATTCCTGCAATAGACCGCATAATCCGCGCGTGAAGTCCCCTCCGTCAGCTGCTCCATTTCCCTCGAGAACGTATACAGGGATGCCAGCGCCTGTGCTGCATCGGACTCCGCTCCTGTCTCCGCATACTTTTTCCATGCGTCCCGGCAAATCGCCGCCTCTTCCTGCGCGGCGCGGGCTAAATCCGATCGGTCATGCCGTGCGAACTGCCACAATCCGGCGAAGAACAATGCAATAACCGCACCCGCAACAGCGAGAATCAGGCACAGTCTTGCCTGTTTGGTTTCAGTATACATGATTTCTGTTCCGCTTCCTTTCGCCATGCATTACAATATCGGTTCCAAAGACACATCCGTCCGCGTTAATCTGCAGTCCAGGGCCTCCTCACCGACCAGCAATGTCAATTCCGGCTGCATGCCGGACGGAAGGGTCGCGGTCACAAGAAGCAGTTCTCCCCCGTCAGCAGCCGACACTCCGCTGTATGTATAGGTAATTTCCACTTCATAGTATGCCGTATTCCCGTTTAAATGCTGCACGACCCTGCAGGTCGGAGTCATACCGGATGCCGACTCCCGCCTCAGAATCAGATACCTGTATGTTGCATTCTCCCCGTCCGCGTAGACGCTGTACAAAACGAAAGCATCGAATGCCTCTGTTTCGTCCTCGGAACATCGGGTTACCCAATCCTCCACTGTCCCGTTTCCCGCATAATTTGCCCGACCTAACCCCGTACGCAAAACAGCCGGAGTCTGTTCCCCGAACAGCGTTTCCGCGTCACTGTATACTGTACTCTCCGCTGTTCCCGGCATCTCCCGTGAACAGCCGCCTTCCAGCAGCGCAGCCGCAATGACAAATCCGGCCGCCAGGTGTACAGTCAGTTTGCGAAATTTTCCGTGCATAGGTATCCGCCTCCGAGTTCTTTCCATATCATCGTAATTATCATAACTGCCCATGACCATCATAGCCATGTATCCGTCGGTACAGTCTTCCGGCAGATCCGCATTCTGTAAGGAACACCTTTATTATACAGGCTGCCGTCCTCGATTTCAAGTGATAATTATGAACTTTCGTGACGAGCGCATCTTTTTCCGGCTGCCCGGACGGAGGCTTTTCCGCAGCCATTTCCGCTTTTTTCAAAGTTTCGGAAATATTTTTCAAAAAGCCCTTGCAAAACGGCATCCGATGTGATATAATATGACGCGTTGCAGCGGATTGCTGCCTGTGCTGGTGTGGCTCAGTTGGTAGAGCAGCTGATTCGTAATCAGCAGGTCGCCGGTTCAAGTCCGGCCACCAGCTCCATAGTTGTGCGGCAGCCTCGTCCCGCCGGGTTGAGGCTGCCGCTTTTATTGCCCTTCAACGAAAAATCCGAACCGATTTCCACTTGCGAAACGGTTCGGATTTTCTTTTTGGTGACCCATCGGGGACTCGAACTCCGGACACCATGATTAAAAGTCATGTGCTCTGCCGCCTGAGCTAATGGGTCAAACTTAAAACCGACGGTTATTATATCATATCCCGTGTTCTTTGTCAAGTCTTATTTTTCAAATTTTGTGACTTGCCCTTTGCTTCCTTCCGCTGTTCCTGTATACTGTTGCATTGAAGATGGTTTTCCCGACGACTCTGTACAAAAGGCGCATCGGCAAAAAGCATCTCAAATTGAGAAGAATATCGGAGGTTGGAGGTTATCGGCATGGCAAGGCACGGAGAAAATATTTTCAGACGCAAAGACGGTCGGTGGGAGGCGCGCCTTCCCGAGCACCGCGTGAACGGAAGCAGGACATACCGTTCTTTTTACGGGAAAAGTTACGCGGAAGCAAAAGCAAAAAAGGAGGCGTACCGTGACACGGTTCATCGGAAGCCCGCCTCACGGGAACTCACAGCATTCTCTTATCTGGCCGAGAGCTGGCTGACCGCGGTCAAAGCGACGGTTAAGGAGTCGTCCTACACGCGGTACCATCGCAACGTATACAGTTATCTTGTCCCGTCAATCGGTCAGTATGCCATATTCGGAATTGACGCCGCACTTGCGGAGCGCATGCGGGAGGATATGCTTTCCTGCGGAGGAAAACGAGGTGCGGGACTGTCCGACAAGACCGTCTCGGATATTTTCTCCACACTGAAAAGGATACTCCTGTATGCATCGGAACACGGTTACCCTGCGGCGGACATTGCCTCTCTGCGCAATCCGCGAAAGGCAAGAAAGAAAGCAGAAGTGATTCCGGACGACGACATACACCGTCTGGAAAGTATTCTTCTTGATTCGAAGGAAAGCATATGCCCGGGAATTCTGCTGACGCTGCATACCGGTCTTCGCAGCGGCGAACTTTGCGGTCTGCGCTGGGGGGATTTCGATTTCCGTTCGTCCTCGGTCCAGATCCGGCGGACAGTGGAACGGATAGACGATCTTACCCCGTCGGCAGAGCGAAAGACGAAAGTAATTACCGGTGAACCGAAGACAGATACCTCACGGCGCGTAATTCCGCTCCCGGGTGCTCTGTGCCGTTATCTGAGAGAACACCGCAAAGAGGACGGCAGTTATCTTCTGACCGGCACGGACAGACCCTCGGAACCGCATACCTTGTACGTCAGATTCGAAAGATTTCTGAAGCGCAATGGGTTCGGAAAGTACTCCTTCCATGCGCTGCGCCACACATTTGCCACCCGCGGCATTGCGTTCGGTTTTGACGCGAAATCCATGTCCGAAATTCTCGGTCATTCGGATGTAACAACCACACTCCGATGCTATGTCCATCCGTCGATGGAGCAAAAGAGAAAGCAAATGGAAAATCTCTTCGATTCAAGAGGCTGCAGGCAGAAATACGACCTGTGAATCTGAACCTTCACAATGATGCCTTTATTTCAGTTTCAAAGCCAGAATCAGCGCATCCTCCGTCGGTTTTGTATAGAAATTCTTTCGCCGTCCGACTTCGGAAAACCCGCTGTGCCGATAGAGCGTCAGCGCGGCCTGATTGGAAGGACGAACCTCCAGCGTCACGGACGCGAGATGTGCCGACTTGGCGTATCTGATCAGCGCGGTCAGTACCGCCCGGCCGTACCCCTTGCGCCTGCAGGCGGGATGCACCGCGATGTTGGTAATTTGTCCCTCATCCACGGCGACTACCATGCCGCCGTAGGCAACAACGCCCTGCTCGGCTACAGGCGGAATGCTGCCGGTGCAGAGGAACCCGACACCGATGCCATCGGAGCACAGCAGCTCAAGACTTTTTGTACTCCACGGCTCACGGAAGCACAGATTCTCCAATGCCGCGCACCCTTCCAGATGTTCCGGAATTTTCCGCATGCGTTCGGCACGCGGGCGGGGTTTCCGCGGCGCGTCCTCTGTCTCTGCAAGTTCCCCGTTTTTATGCTCAGTTTCATCCATGCCGTTATTCCCCGCTTTCATCCTCTTTACGCCGGATTTTCCGTTTCGGTTTCTGCTTCCGTTTCCGTCTCCGCAGCGTCATCGCCGAATATCAGCCGATGCAGTCCGTCCCCGACGGCGACGAATCTACCGTCAAACACGCTGCGCAAAAAATATCTGCCGTAGTTGACTCCGTCCAGCACCATATCCTCTTCATATTCCAGATACAGAAGGGAAAAATACAGGGACGGATACTCCTCGGAAGTAAAGCGGAGTTTGTATGAGTGCTGTGTTTCCAGCCCTAAATACTCAACATTCTCTCCATCCGTATACGCACGGACGGCATCTGTCAGTATATCCGTCGATGTCACCGTGCGCAAAACATGAACCGACTGCAGATAAGAGCAGACCTGTACCGCATCGGGGTTCATCTCCTCCAAGGTCGGCAGATGAACACCGTCTGCGTACAGCACATATCCGTCCTCCGTGACCAGCCATTCATCCGTCGGCAAACCTTCTATGGCATATACCGTATCGGAGCCTCCCCCCGCATCGGTCAGCGTTCCGACTTTTTTCCCTGTCTCAACAGCTTCATAGGTTGTTGAGGCATGGTTGTAGGTTTTCTTTCCGTCCTGCGTCTTGATGACGTTTCCCGTCTCCCGCAGTTTTTCGCCGCACCCGGTAAGACAAACTCCGACGGACAGAATCAACACCATAGCCAGCGCAGCCGTGCGCCGGATTCCCGCTTCTTTCATGAATATGTACTTCCCCTTCAATTATCCGAATCAATATCCAAAGACGCCGGTCAGCGAGTCATCATTCTCGATCCAGTCGCTGACGCGGATGACGCGGTACTCCTGCGGCGTGTCCCGAATGATAACGCGCTCAATGCCCGCATTGATAATCTGACGCTTGCACATGGAGCAGCTGTTCGTTCCGGCATACAGAGACCCGTCTGCCGGATTGACGCATGTCATGTACAGCGTTGCCCCCAACATCTGATCCCGTGCGGCGTTGATAATGGCATTTGCCTCCGAATGAACGGCCCGGCACAGCTCGTACCGCTCCCCGCGCGGTATATTCAGATGGGCACGCATGCAAAAGCCCATATCATCACAGTTCTTTCTTCCGCGCGGTGCTCCGTTGTAGCCGGTTGATATGATTACATCATTCCGCACGATAATGGCACCGAACTTTCGCCGCAGGCAGGTGCTGCGTTCGGCGACCGTCTGGGCAATATCAAGATAGTAATTGTCCTTTGTAACCCGCTGCTCCATACAGTTCTTTCCTTCCTGTCCATGACGGAATAGTGTGGCAGACCCGCAAGCATTCAGTCTGCGTACAGCTTTTCCAGATTGTAAAATTCCCGCGTATCCTTTGAAAATACATGCACCAGCACATGGGCGTAATCCAATACCAGCCAGCTGCGGTTGTCCCGCCCCTCCGCGTGGATCGGTTCAACACCCCGCAGACTCATCTGATACTCCACCTCACCGCCCAGCGTCTGGACATGCGTTGAGGATGTACCGGTCGCCAGAACCATATAGTCGCAGATGTCCGTCTTGTGTTTCATGTTAATAATCCGTATGTCACGTGCTCTTTTGGCGTCCAGAAAATGCGCAATGGCATTGGCGACCGTTTCCGGATTCGCATCCGTCAGCGGCTCGGGACGCTCCGCAGTCTCCTGCTCGTTCAATACATCGGTGTTTTCCATTTTTTTCACGGCCATGGCTTCTGCTCCTCTGCAAAAGCTCCCTTTCTCTTTCTCGGTTTACAGTTTATAGATTGTTCTGCTCGTACAGCAGTTCGTTGCGGGCAAGGAAGGTATCCGGACTGACGGGTACGCCGTCCCGGACAAGCCCCGTTATGGTCATATCGTAGGACATAATCAACACGTTGCGCAAGTGATCCAGTCGGGCAGGCATTTCCATACTCTCCGGGTGCGCGTTCCAAAACAGATTCCTTAACGTTACGCAGTCCGGGAATGTACGGCTTTCATCGATATAATCCGCCAGATAAACCAGCTTCTCGTCCAGCGTCATGCCGGCGTGACCGGTGGTATGCCAGCGAACCGCCGAAATGACGCGTTCCTCGGCAAAATCCGGATACATAACCGGAATCAGTGCGGCTGCCGTCATGGCATGAAAGCATTTCGGTGCCAGCACATCGCCCCGTGTCCGCGGCACACCGTACCGTCCGCACAGCGCAAGCTGATCCTGAACGGAAAGTTCCTTTGTAATATCGTGCAGCAGCGCCGCTGCCTGCAGGATCATCGTGTCCTCCGGGCAGTAGAGAGCCGCCAGCCTCGCCGCCATATCCCGTACGGCCAGAATATGACGCAGGCGTTTCGGCGTCAGCCCGGAATTCGAGACCTCCGATGCCAGCCTGTTCAGCATTTCCTCGGTGATTCCGTCCGCTCCGGGCATCGTCTGTTTATTTTCCGTCATCCCTGTCATGTGCCCCATCCCCTTTTCTGTACAGATTATTCTCCCGGATATATGCCGCCACCGCGGGGTGTACAAAATTATCGATACTCCGTCCTTCCGAGACGGCGCGCCGGATATCCGTGGAGGATACCTCTACAGCGGGTGCGTCGATACGGCAGACATTCTTTCCGTATGTCTCCCTGCAGTGCGCAATCTGCCGGACAATTCTTTCATCCAGCGTTTTGTCTTCCTCCCGGCGGATATACACGGGCCAACACAGCCGAAATATTTCGGCCGGCTCTCTCCAGCTGTCAAAGGACAGCAGCATATCCGTCCCCATCAGAAGGAATATGCGGTCGCCCTCCCGCAGACCGGCACTCACCTGTCTCAGTGTATCCACGGTGTAGCTGCGCCCTCCCCGACGGATTTCCATGTCGCTGACAATCACGCCGTCCGCATCGGAAAAAGCCAGATTCAACATTGCGAGGCGGTCTGCGGCAGACGCGTCTCCCTGCAGCTGCTTGTGCGGCGGGATGGCTGTCGGAATAACGTACAGAACATCCAGCCACATTTTCTCCATGAATGCATGCGCCGCGGCCACATGCCCGTTATGTACCGGGGAGAAGGTGCCTCCGAAAATGCCTATTCGCATATTGTCAGACTCCCTCTCCCGCTTTCGGCGTCCGTTTTGCACGCTGCAGAACGACTGATCATTGAAATCTTCCCCCGGGCAGTTCAATGCGGCGGTTCTTCTTATTCAGCGGACGGCGGAACAGAATTATCTTCCTGCCGATGACGGCGACGACGGTCGCCCGCAGCTCACCTGCCAGCGCCTCGGCGGCCTCCTGTGCGGTACAGTCGGCAGTCTCCAGAACCGACAGTTTGACAAGCTCCCGGGCCTCCAGCGCTTCGGAAACCGTGGCGGTCAAATTTTCGGTCAAGCCTCCCTTGCCGATTTGCGTAATCGGACTCATGTCAGCCGCCAGACTGCGCAGATACGCACGTGCGGCGGATGTCATAGGAGACGGAACCGGATAATTCGCGTATTGGTTGGACATAGAAATTCCTTTCGTCAAAAGATGCTTTTATCTTTCCGGCGCTCTTTGAGCGCCTCGGCCAAAGCGGCCAGTGCCCGTCCCCGATGGCTGACGGCATTTTTTTTCGCACCGCTCAATTCCGAAAAAGTCATGCCGACATCGGGAATGTAAAACAGCGGATCATATCCGAAGCCGCCCTGCCCGCGGGGCGCCTCCAGTATGACGCCGGGACAGTCTCCGCATACGGTCAGTATCTCCCCGTCGGGGGAAATGCAGGCAATGCAGCAGAGAAAACGTGCTCCGCGTCTGTCCGCCGGAACACCGGACAGTTTTTTAAGGAGCAACTCGTTGTTGGCGGCATCGTTCCCGTGTTCTCCGGCAAACCGTGCGGAATACACGCCGGGCGCGCCGTCCAATGCCTCCACTGCAAGTCCGGAATCGTCGCCTAAGCAGTACCAATCCCCGTGCCCTGCGTTCAATGCCGCCCTGCGCGCTGCCTCCGCCTTGATGCACGCGTTCTCCTCAAAGGTTTTTCCGTTTTCGTCAATTTCCCCGCACAATCCTACCTCATCCAGCGAGTGGACGGCCACATCCGGAAAAACGGCTGCCAGAATATCCTCCAGCTCCCGGATTTTATGCCTGTTGCGGGAGGCAAGCAAAAAATGCATCGTTTTATTCATACCCGTCTTGACCCCGTTCGTGCGGCTTATTCCCCGAACAATGCCCGAACGAAATCGGCTGCGTCAAACTCCTGCATGTCGTCGATTTTCTCTCCGACACCTATAAATTTAACAGGAATCCCCAGTTCCCGCTTGATGGCGATAACAATACCGCCCTTGGCCGTCCCGTCCAGTTTGTTCAGTGTAATGCCGGTAATGTTCGCTGTCTGGCTGAATTCCTTTGCCTGAGAAACCGCATTCTGCCCCGTGGTCGCATCCAGAACCAGCAGCGTCTCCCGGCTGGCCCCCGGCAGTTCACGGTCAATAACACGGTCGATTTTGGCAAGCTCATTCATCAGGTTTTTCTTGTTCTGCAAACGTCCGGCCGTATCGATAATCAACACATCCGCGGCACGCTTCTTTGCAACCGCAATGGCATCGAAAACAACGGCCGCCGGATCGCTTCCTTCACTCTGCTTTACCATTTCAACGCCGGCGCGCTCGCACCATACGGCCAGCTGGTCTATGGCAGCCGCACGGAAGGTATCCGCTGCCGCAACGACAACCCGCTTCCCCTGCAGCTTCAGGCGTTTGGATATTTTGCCGATGGAAGTCGTCTTCCCCGCACCGTTGACACCGATAACCAGAATCACGCTGGGACTCGTTTCCAGGTGCAGCGACTGATTTTCGCCGATCATGTCCGTCATGATCTCCCGCAGCGCATCCATAACCTGATCCTTCTCCTTGAGCCGCCCGTCCTTAATCCGCGCGCGAAGCTGATCCAGTATTTCCTCCGTTGCATCCATTCCGACGTCGGCGCCGATCAGAATCTCCTCCAATTCTTCCAAAAGTTCCTCATCAACCTTGGTAAAATTCTTGAGCAGACTGTTCACCGGTGCAAACAGTGCATCGCGCGTCTTGGCAAGTCCCGCCTTCAGCCTTCCCCAAAAGGAGCTTTTAGTAGTGGTATCCTCTGCTGGCTCGGAATCCGCAGCGTCGGTCTCTGCCGTAGATTTCTCCCGTACGGTCTCCGGCACCGCTTCTGCTTCCTCGGTTTCTTCCTTGTCCGCATCCCCGCCTGACAGCTCTTCCGATGTGTCCGGTGCAGCCGATGCGTCAGCTGTTTTATCGGCTCTGCCCGACTTCATGTATTCCAGCTCCAGGCGCTGTTCCTCTTTGAGGATATCTTCATCGGCTTTGTCCCGCTCCAGCTGCTCCTGCTCCAGGCGCAGTTCCTCATTGAGAATATCTTCACCGGCAATTTCGGGATGCTCCTCAAAGAATGTGGCCTCCGCCGCCTCGGCTGCTTCCTCTTCTTCCGCAGTCAAAATACCTTCTTCATCTTCACTCTCACCTTCACTGTCTTCGCTGCCGTTCGCCTGCTCCGCCGGCATCTCCTCTGTCGGGGCACTCCCGTTTTTGTCCTTTTTTCCGAACAGTTTAGCTAAAAAGCCCATTCCAGTTTTTCTCCTTGTTTTTTGATATATCGGCCACATTCAGTGTCAGCACTTTGGAAATCCCGTGCTCGGGCATAGTCACTCCGTACAGGCGTGTTGCGGCAGCCATGGTACCGCGGCGGTGCGTAATCATGATGAACTGTGTCTCGTCCGCATACCGCCGGATGTACTTTGCCAGCCTCTCCACATTGACCTCGTCCAACGCCGCCTCAATCTCGTCCAGAATGCAAAACGGCGTCGGATTGACCTTAAGGATAGCGAAAAACAGTGCGACACCGACAAAGGCCTGCTCGCCGCCCGACAGCTGCATCAGATTTTTTATGATTTTTCCCGGCGGTGCCGCTTTGATTTCAATGCCGCTCTCAAGAATGTTGTCAGGGTCCGTCAGCGATACCTCGGCGGAACCTCCGCCGAACAGCTCGGAAAATGTTTTTCCGAAATTTTCGTTGATGGCATTGAAAGCCGCCGCAAAGGCGGTCTTCATCTCACCCTCCAGTTTGGAAATGATACCGGTCAGTTCGGCGCGCGATTTCTCCAGATCGCTTATCTGTGTTCGCATGGCTTCGCAGCGCTCGGAAACTTCCTTGTACTTCTCAACCGCATCCGGATCAAAATGTCCCAATGCCCGCAGCTTATTGCGGCAGTCGCTTTGAATTGCCAGCACATCGCGCCGGTTCTCCGGCGTAACCGCCTCCCAATGCATCGCCTCTGCCATGGTCTGCGCCTCCGGCAGGGTCATATCGTAGTCCTCACGGAGCTTTGAATCAAGTTTTTCCTTTTCTGCCTTCAACCCGCTGAGCTTTGCATCTGCCGTCGTAAAAGCGCGGAACAGGATTTCCTTGTCCTCATACTTGCGGTTAATATGCTCTCTCAGCGCCGTCAGGCGAGCCTCGTACTGTGCGATGTTCTCATCCGCACGGCTTTTGTCGGCCGTAAGGGAAGCCAGCCGCTTTTCCCCGTCGGAATATCTGTTCCGGTTCTCTGTTTGTTCGGCCCGATAATTCTCACGGCTCTCCGACAGAGCTGCAATGCGCTGCCCGGCCGCCGCCGCATCCGCCTCGGCCTTATCTGCCTGCTCTGCGCAGGAGTCGGCAAAGGCCGCCTGCGTGTCGGCATCCTTGCGCGTCTCGCTCAGAGCTATATACAGTTCGGTCTGCTTTTCGTTTCTTCTGTTCAGCGCATCCTCGGCATCGCCGCGTTCTTCGTCCGTGCGCTGACGCACGGCCTTGATTTCATCTATAGCGGCCGTCAATGATGCCTCCTCCGCGCGCAGACTCTCCATGTCCTGCTCATACTGTCTGCTCTCCGCAAGAAGGCGGTCACTGTCGCCCCGCAGTTTGTCCAGAAGTGTACGGTTTGCGTCCTGCCTCGCCTTTGCCTGATTCAGCGCCGCCATCTCATTTCCGAGGATAACCCGCAGCAGGTCGCGTCTGTCCCGCTTAGCCTCGCATTCCTCTTCCGCCTCCCGAACCGCGCCACACAGACGGCTGAGTTCCTGCTCTGCCTTGCCTACCTGCATATCCAGCTGTTTCTGCTCCTCCGCCAGCGAGCGCACCTCCGCGGCCCTGCTCAGCGCACCGCCCTTCTGGGAAGTCGAGCCGCCCGTAAAGGAACCCCCCATGTTGATCTGCTGTCCGTCCAGAGTAACCACACGGACGCGGTAGCGGAGATCCCTTGCCATATCCGTGGCATGATCTATGGTGTCAAATACCAACGTTCTCCCCAGCAGGGAGGATAAAACGGCGCGGAAACGATCATCGCATGTCAGGAGCGCATCCGCCACGGCGATGTAGCCGGGATAGCCGCATGCCTGCTTCATTTCCGGCGTCTGACTCTGCCCGTGCATGGATGTCAGCGGAAAGAAGGTTGCACGGCCGGCATTTTCCCGTTTCAGCGCATACATGGCCGCCTTGGCTGTCGCCTCATTCTCCACCACAATGTGCTGAAGGTTTGCACCAAGCGCCGTTTCCACTGCGGTAACATAAGCTTTTTCAACCTGAATAACCTGCGAAAGCGGGCCGTACACGGTACCGCACGGTTCTCCGTTGAATCCTGTCAGCCGTCCCGCAGCGTATCTGGTCATTACAAAACGCACAGCACCCGTATAACCCTCGTAATGCTCCTCCATGGAGCGGAATGTCTGAACACGCTGGGCAACCGAATCCCGCTTTAATTTAACCGTATTCAGAGCCTCGTAAGCCTGCCCGTACTGTTCGTTGCGGGATGTCAGGGCGTTTTCGGATTCATGCAGAGCAGTTTCGTTTTCGGCAAGGGACGCTGCATACCCGTCTGCGCTTTTCTGCCGCTTGGCTACATCGGCAGCCAATGCGGCATCCGTCTCCTCGTACCGCTCCATATCCGAGAGGATGCCGCTTCCACGATCGCTTCCGCTGTTGCGCGCGTTCTCCAGCACGGAAAGCCGCACGCGCACATCCACAGCCTCTGCTTCGCGCGCACGCATATCCGCACCGGTTACATCAATACGTTCGGACAGTTCTCCGATTTTCTGCTTGAGTTTTCCCTGTTCCTCGGAACCTTCCGCATATTCCTTTTCCAGCTCCGCCAGCCGATTGCGCAGGCCTGCCTCCCGCTCCCGATATTCCTTCTCCTTCGTCTTGGCATCATCCCGGGCGTTGTTCGCTGCCAGAATTGCGGTTTCCGCCGCCGCGATATCCTCACCTGCATGCACTATATGACTTTCGCGCACTCGATACTCGCTGTCCAACCGATGGAGTTCGTCCGAAACAGCTGCAATTTCCGCCGTCAACTGCCCCGCGGTTTCCCTGCTCCCCCGATTCATCTCGGTCAGCCTCCGGTTTTGTACCTCCAGGGACTGCAGAGCATCCTGCGCCTGAGAAAGGTCAAACTCCGCGTGGGATCGGTTCGTATCCGCCTCCGCTATTTCGCCAAGCAGTCTGCCGGAATCAAACAGCCACAGACCGATGTCCGCTTTCCGCCGTGTATCCAGCAGAGCAATCCCTTTCTTGGCCTTTTCCGCCTCCTTCGCCAGAGGGCCGACCTGTGCCTCCACCTCGGAAAATACATCGCGGACTCGAACCATATTTGCCTCTGTCGTATCCAGCCGCCGCTGTGCCTCTGTCTTGCGGACACGGTAGAGAGCAATGCCGGACGCATCCTCAAACACACTGCGCCTTTCCTCACTTTTGCGGGAAATCATCTCGGCAATGCGGCCCTGCCCGATAATGGAATAGCCGTCCCGCCCGATACCGGTATTCAGGAACAATTCGTAAATATCCCGCAGCCGCACGGGCTTGCGGTTGATCAGGTATTCCGATTCGCCGCTGCGAAAATACCGTCTTGTGACAGTCACATGGTCGTAGGGACAATCCAGACGGCAGAAATCGGATGTATTGTCGAAGGTTACGGACACCTCGGCATACCCCATAGGGCGTCGGCTGTCCGCCCCGCCGAAGATAACATCCTCCATCTTGCTTCCGCGGAGGGTTTTGGAAGATATTTCACCAAGCACCCAGCGCATGGCATCCGCAATATTCGATTTACCGCTTCCGTTCGGACCGACAATAACCGTCACGCCCTTGCCGTCCGTTCCGACGCCCGTGCCCGGCTCAAAATCCAGCTTGGTGCGGTCCGGAAAAGACTTAAAGCCCTGCAGTTCTATTGATTGTAGGTACACGTGAAGTCTCCTTTTTTTATTTTACTCCGAACAGATTCAGTGCGTCCCGTGCGGCAGCCTGCTCCGCCTTGCGCTTGGAGCGCCCCACCCCGCGCCCGATGACATTGGAATTCAGTCTTGCCTCCACCTCAAACGTCTTCATGTGATCCGGGCCATCCTCACGGATCAGCACATACTCCAGCACATCCCCCTCTGTCTGCTGGATCAGCTGCTGCAGCGGCGTTTTATAGTCTCCGTCTCCGCCGTTGCTCTCCAGCTCGTTCAGGTCACTCTGAACGAAAGGCAGAAGGAAACCGGCTATGACGTCCTTGGCATCACCGCCGCCTCCAGCGTCAACAAACACGGCAGCCAGCAGCGCCTCAAAAGCATCGGCCAGAATATTCACCTTGTCCCTGCCGCCGGTTTTTTCCTCTCCTACCCCCAACAGCAGCCTGCTGCCCAGACCTATCCTGCGGGCATACCCCGCCAGCGCGTCGGCACAGACAACATCCTTGCGCAGGCAGGTCAGATCCCCCTCCGGAAGATTCCGATAGGTCTTGAACAGATACTCACTGACCACCAGTGAAAGTACGGAATCGCCCAAAAATTCCAGTCTCTCGTTGCAAAGGAGGTGATGGTTGCGCCGCCCCGTTTCGTTTGAATAGGAGGAATGCGTCAATGCGCGGCAAAGCAGCCCCCGGTCACGGAATCTGTAGCCGATCCGGCTCTCCAATTCCGCAAGACTGTCCGTGTCTATCGGTAATGTTTGTTCTTTTTCAAGCCCCATGGCCGATCCCGTTCCTTTCTTCACCCGCAGCAATGATGAATGCCCGGCATTGACGGCTGCCGCCGCATCCGCGCGTATCAGTCCTCGACACCTTCCGCAATCCCCGCGGCTATCTCTGCTTCCAGTCCGTCAAGCACACCGGAGTTGCACAGATTCACGGCCTGCCTGATGGCACCGGCAAAGGCACGCGCATCGCTGGATCCGTGCGCCTTGATAACCGGCTTGCACAGCCCCAGAATGGGACTGCCGCCGTACTCGGCGGTATCCACCTTCTTGCGGAAAGCCGCCAGCGGCTTTTTTATACCCAGCGCGGACAGTTTTGTCAGCGCATTGGTCATGAAAATATCCTTGAGTCCGTGCAGAATGAATTTACTTACCCCTTCATATGCTTTCAGACAGATATTACCCGAAAATCCGTCTGTCACCGCCACGTCGCAAACATCGAACGGAAGGGCATTCGGCTCAATGTTCCCGACAAAGTTAATACCGGGCATGGCGGAAAGCAGGCGGTATGCCTCTGTCTGCGTGGGGGTGCCCTTGCATGCCTCCGCGCCGTTGTTGAGCAGACCGACGCGCGGAGCCTCCATCCCGAACAGGCCCTTCATGTATGCCGAGCCCATAACGGCAAACTGCGGCAGAAATTCCGGCTGTACCGTCACATTGGCGCCGGAATCCAAAAGCAGAAAGGGTTTTTCAAACACCAGCAGCGTTGCGATAGCCGCACGGTGAACGCCCTGCATCCGCTTGACAAGCAGACTGGCCCCTGTAAAGAGTGCCCCCGTGTTTCCGGTGCTGACCACGGCATCGCCTTCCCCGTCCCGCAGAGCGCGCAGTGCCACTGCCATAGATGAATTCTTCTTGGAACGGACTACGCTCATAGGATCGTCATCCATCCCGATGACTGTCTCCGCGTCCCGGATTTCAAAACCGGACAAATCTATATGGCGTGTACGGGCAGCGTCCTCCATTTCGGTTCGGACACCGACCAGAAGGTATTCCCCCCCAAGTTCCGCTTTAGCGGCGGCAGAGCCCGCCAGCATCTCACCCGGCGCATGGTCGCCTCCCATACAGTCCACAATTATTTTTCTCTGTTGCATACAGATTCTCCTTTTTGCCTGTCTGCTCTGCTCTGTTCTGCTCCGCCTGATACAGGGTCTCACTTACTGTGCGTCGGCCCTTTCGGCATCGGCTGTATATGCATCAATCCATTCCAGCGAACGGGCTGCCAGCGCCTCGTTGCGGACAAGCTTTCCGCCTTTGATTTTTTTGTCCGGCAGCGGAACAATACCGAAATTCGCATTCATGGGGACAAAATCGGCAATCCCGCCTCTGCTGACGTAATTTGCCATCGCGCCTATCATGGTAATGGGCGGGAAAATAATCGGATCCAGTCCGCGCGCGCGGCGGGCTGCGTTGAGTCCGGCAACATAGCCGGATCCCGTTGACTCAATGTAACCCTCGACGCCTGTCATCTGCCCGGCAAAATAAACCGTCGGTACCGTGCGCACGGAATAATCCGGCTCCAGCATATCCGGTGAAGGAAGATAGGTGTTGCGATGCATGACCCCGTAGCGAAGGAATTCCGCATTCTCCAATCCCGGGATCAGGCGGAATACGCGCTTCTGCTCCGGAAAGGTCAGATGCGTCTGGAATCCGACCAGATTATACATGGTTCCCGCCTGGTTCTCCCGCCGCAGCTGAACAACGGCAAAGGAACGGGCTCCCGTGCGCGGATCGGTCAGTCCGACCGGTTTGAGCGGCCCATAGCACAGCGTATCGTATCCGCGCTTCGCCATGACCTCAACCGGCATGCATCCCTCGAACACCTTCGGCTCTTTCTGCATGCTGCGGTCAAAATCCTTGAGCGCTGCCTCCTCCGCACCGATCAGTGCCCGGTAAAATACATCATATTGTTCCCGCGTCATGGGGCAATTGATATAGTCCGCATCCCCCTTGTTGTACCTGGACGCAAAGAAGGCGATATCCATGTTTATGGTAGAAGCATCGACAATGGGTGCCACCGCATCAAAGAAGTGCAGGCCCTCGCCGGCAAAATTTTTCCGGATATACTCCGCCATCGGATCAGACGTCAGCGGTCCCGTCGCCACGACGGTAATCTGACCGTCCGGGATATCGGATACCTCCTCCTCCACAACCGTAATAAGCGGATTGCTGCGGATTTTTTCCGTGATGTATGATGAGAATCTGTCCCTGTCAACCGCCAATGCCGATCCGGCGGCCACCTGCGTGGCATGCGCGGCCTCCATGATAAGCGAGCCTATGCGGGTCAGCTCCTCCTTGAGCAGGCCGACGGCATTGCTCAGGCGGTCGGAGCGCAGCGAGTTCGAGCAAACAAGCTCGGCAAAGTTTTTGCTGTGATGCGCAGGCGTCATTTTCTGCGGTTTCATTTCATGCAGGACAACACGCACATTCTGCCTTGCAGCCTGCCATGCAGCCTCGGAACCGGCGAGTCCGGCTCCGTACACATGGATTGTCGGCATACTTACACCTCTCCCGCGCCGTCGACCGGACTCGATGTCGTCTCCTCCGGCTCATAGGGACGCGTATAGCCGCAGCCTTCCGTGCGGCAAACCAGCAGCGGTTTGCCTTTTTTTCGGAACAGCATTCCGCCGCACTGCGGGCATTTCTCCCCTGTCGGCATGTCCCACGAAGAAAAGTCACATTTCGGATAATTTTCGCACGAGTAGAACACCGACTTGTTGCGTCCGTTCTTCATGACAATCTGTCCGCCGCACTTGGGACACGGAACGCCGATTTCCTTGGTCTTCTGCTTGGTGAACTTGCACTCCGGATACCGGGAGCAGGCATAGAAAGATCCGTATCGCCCATTCCGCAGGACCATATCCGCGCCGCATTGCTCACATTTCATCCCCGTCGGTACAGCCTCGGCCGGACTCTTGGCAGGGTCTGTCAGCGGACGTGTTGACTTGCAGGCCGGATAATTCGGGCAGGCGGCAAATTTGCCGAATCGTCCGTTTTTCACTACCATGCGGCTGCCGCACTTCTCGCAGACAAAATCTGTCTCCTCCGCCGGCAGCGACACGCTGACAGAGCCAATCTCCTTTTCAGCCTGCTCAAGCTGCTTTTCGAAGCTGCTCCAGAACCGGTTGAGCACGTCCTCCATGCCCTCTCTGCCTTCCTCGATTCCGTCAAGATCATCCTCCATGCGTGCCGTAAAATGCTCATCGACAATGGAAGAAAAATTGCGCAGCATGATGCCGTTCGTCACCTCACCCAGCTGCGTCGGCACCAGCGCCTTCCCTTCGCGCTTTACATAGCCTCGGGTCGTGATGGTGGAAACGATGGTGGCAAAGGTGCTCGGACGCCCGATTCCCTTCTCTTCCAGCAGTTTGATAAAGGACCCCTCCGTATAGCGCGGAGGCGGCTCCGTAAAGTGCTTTCCCGGCTCCACGGATGTGCACGGAAGACGCTCCCCCTCCTGCAGCGGCGGGATGCGCAGATCACGCTGCTCCTCCGGCTCATCGGCCCGTCTCGACTGCTGGCCGTCATCGGCAGCCTCCTCATACACAGCCATATAACCCGGGAATGTCACGATATATCCGCTCGTGCGGAACATCCAGCCGGCGCATTCCAAATCAACCGACAATGTCTCCAGCTCGGCAGATTCCATCTGACTGGCGACAAAGCGCTCCCAAATCAGCTTGTACAGCTTGTACTGATCGGGCGTCATGGATTTGCGCACGACGGAAGGCTCCAGTTCTACCCGTGCGGGACGGATGGCCTCATGGGCATCCTGAGCACCCGCACGCACCTTATAGACGCGCGGCGTCTCGGGGCAGTACTTTTCACCGTATTTTTCGCGGATCAATTCCGCAGCTGCCGTCTGCGCCTCGGAAGAGACACGCAGCGAATCCGTACGCATATAGGTAATCAAGCCCTGCGTGCCGCCCAGTTCCGCCCCGATGTTGACCCCTTCATACAGTTCCTGTGCCACGCGCATAACACGTGAGGACTGGAAATTAAGCTTGCGCGATGCCTCCTGCTGCATTGTGGAGGTTGTGAAGGGCGGTGGCGGGTTCTTCCGTCTTGTCGCCTTCTTGACGGATGCAACCGTGAAAATTCCGTCGGTTACACTCTCCACGACACGGAGAGCGTCCGCCTCACATGTCAGGCGCACCTTTCCTTCCCTGTTTCCGACAAAACGGACGCGCACCGGCTTTTCTCCGTCGCAAAGCAGTACCGCGTCCACCGTCCAATACTCCTCCGGCACAAAGGCACGGATTTCATTCTCCCTGTCAACAATCAGCTTGGTAGCCACCGACTGCACGCGTCCCGCGGACAGTCCGCTCCTGACTGTCTTCCACAAATACGGGGACAGCTTGTAGCCGACGATGCGGTCAAGAATGCGGCGCGTCTGCTGAGCGTTGACCAGATTCATATCCAGCGGGCGCGGGTGCTTGATGGACGCCTTAACCACCGACTTGGTTATTTCATTAAAAGTCACGCGCTGAACCTGCTCGATGGGAATATTCAGCGCATTGGCAAGGTGCCACGAAATAGCCTCCCCCTCCCGGTCAGGGTCCGTCGCAAGAAATACCTTTCCGGCGGCCTTCGCCTCCTTGCGGATCTCCTTGATCAGTTCGCCTTTCCCGCGGATATTTATGTAATGCGCCTTGAAGTGATCTTCAATGTCAACGCCGAGTGTGCTCTTGGGAAGGTCACGGACGTGACCCACCGAAGCAACCACCTTATAGTTTGAGCCGAGATAGCCTTTGATGGTGCTTGCCTTGGAGGGAGACTCCACGATAACCAAATTTGCCATACGGGTTCCTTTCATATATGTATTGTTTCCTGCACGGAAAAAGAATAAGGGAAATGCTGATTTAAATGAGGCAGTGCAGATTCGGGACAGATTTTTTTCGCCTGCAACAGCGAAAAGTGCAAGCTGTACCGGAGGTACAGCGCACTTGGCGGCCGTCAGCAGGCGGGGAAAGATGTGCTGTCAAATAAATCAGCGGTTCCTGAAAATCAAGATTTATCGGCGTGCATACAGGCCGCCCGGCAGAGAGGTGATGAGCCCTTTGATTTCAAGCACCGTCATGGAGGCAAGGATGTCCCCCATTGAGAAGCCTTCCCTCATCAATGCGTCCACCGGAACGGCATGATCCAGCGGCATGGCAAGGAAAACGGCGCGCTGTGTTTCGGTCAGCGACTTCAATGCATTGCCGGAAGAATCCCCGTCGGTCACAGACGGTCTTGCTTCACCGGAAGGTCTCTCCCGCCTTTCCGCCTGAACCGGCTGCGGCTCCTCGGTCTGCCCCGTCCGTCCTGTCTGCGGCGGCTGCGTTTGCCGCTTCTGCCGTGTCTGCTCCGACCGCATCGGACGGTTTGCGCCGTCCCTGCGCGTGCCCTGATCGCGGGAGGACACGGTGCGGGTCTGAATGTCATACCGCCGCAGGACATCGTCGTCGGGTTCGGATTTCTGTTCGGCCCGTGACAGACCCACCCAATTGAGGCTGTCCCGGTACAGAAACGCGTAAGCGTCCAAAATGTCCCTCGCACCCAGCACCATGGAGGCACCGTCGCGCAGCAGCGCATTGGTGCCGGAGGAGTTTGTCTCCCCCACGTTGCCGGGCACGGCAAAAATATCCCTTCCCTGCAAAATGGCGGTGCGGGCCGTAATCAGAGCGCCGGACTTCTCGTCCGCCTCCACGACTACGGTTCCCTGCGACAGGCCGCTGATTATGCGGTTGCGAACCGGAAAATTGCGCCCCTCCGGCGGCGTTCCCGGCGGGTACTCCGTCAGAATCGTCCCGTGAGCGGCAAGCTCCCTGTAAAGCGTCAGGTGACCGGAAGGATACACGATATCTATCCCGCTCCCCAGCACCGCAACGGGATGTCCGCCGGCCGCCAAGCCTCCTGCCGTTGCAACACCGTCACATCCCAGTGCCATTCCGGACACGGGCACGGCGCCCGCCGATGCCAGTTCATATCCTATCTTGTACGCCATGCGCTTGCCGTATTCGCTCATAGCGCGCGTCCCGACAATACTGATACACAGACGCCGCGCAAAATCAGGCAAAGTACCGAGGCAATAGAGCAGTACCGGCGGGTCGAGGAGAGTCCGCAGGCTGGCCGGATACTCCGGATCCCGCCAAAACAGCAGGCGCACACCCGCCTTTTCACAGTAGTTTTTGATGCGGTATGCCTCATCCAGGCTCTTGTTTGCCAACGCAGCCCGAAGACGTTCGCTGCAGGGAAGCTGCTCCAGCTCTGCCGCATCGGCATTGAACAGCTGGTATGTAGACTCATAGGAGTCCAGCAATGCGGAGAACTCCCGGCTGGCAGTCCCCACCCGAAGGGCGAACCAAATGTCAAACAGTCTGTCCTGCAGCATAGTGCTGTCTCCTTTCGGCTCTCTCTCTCTGTATTGTTAAGGGAACCCACGCAATTGCGCCATCGAAATTACGCGGTGATGCCTTAATTCATCTCTCCTGTCCGCCGCGGTGCAGCTCCCACATGAGCAGCGCAGCCGCAACCGAGGCGTTAAGTGACTCGGTATTGCCCGGCATGGGAATATAAACGGCGGAGTTACAGGCATGGATTACGGCATCCGACAATCCGTGCCCCTCGTTGCCGATTACGACGCAATCCTCCGGCCGGAACGCAAAGCTCCCCAGTCGGACAGCGTTCCTGTCCAGTGCGGCCGCATACACCCGCCGTCCGCCGCCGCGCATCGCGGTTACCTCGGCGGCAAGATCATCAACCCGCAGAATTGTCATGGAAAACAGCGCACCCATTGCCGCGCGAACCGTACGGGGATGGTATATATCGGCGCAGTCACTGCTCAGAATAAGGCTCCCGACACCCAACGCCGCGGCGGTTCGGATGATTGCCCCTACATTTACCGGATCGCGGAGCGATTCCAGCAGTACGGCAGTACCTGCCGGGACAATCGGAAACCCGTCTTTTTTTATTGTATACATTTTGTGGCGTTTGTCAAGAGTCTTTGCCACACAAATCACGCCCTCCGGCGCATTTTCTTCGGAAATCCGGTCAAAGAGACCGTCCTCCACGGCATAGGCAGGACACCCGAGTGCATCCGGAAGTATTCCGTAGAGTGCCGTCATGCGCTCCGCCACGTGCGCGGCACTGCCAACCCGGACAAATACAGACGTCAGGGACACCTTGCTGCGCACGGCCTCGCACAGCAGTTTGATACCGTCAAAGCGGAAAAGTCCCGTGCGTTCCCTCTCGCCCCGATCTGCAAGTTTGCACAGACCGACAATACGCCGGTTCTGACGTGACGTTATGGGCGCTTCGGTAAAGCAAAAGGGCATAGCCGACTCCTTTCTATCATGACAAAAACCCGGCTTTCTGTCACCGGGTTTTGTCGTGCAGGTGGATTACAGTGCAGCCTTAGCCTGCTCACACAGAGCGGTAAAGGCAGCGGGATCGGCGATTGCGATCTCGGAAAGCATTTTGCGGTTCAGGGTAACGCCCGCCTTCTTCAGCCCGTTCATAAAGCTGGAGTAGTTCATTCCGTTGGCCTTGCAGCCGGCAGAAATACGGGTAATCCACAGACGGCGGAAATCTCTCTTCTTCTTCCGACGGCCGGCAAATGCGTAGTTGCCGCTTTTCATGACGGCTTCTTTAGCCATCTTGAAGTGCTTGGACTTGCTTCCCCAGTAGCCCTTCGCTGCCTTCAGAACCTTGTTTCTTCTCTTGCGGGTCATCATCGCGCCCTTGATTCTTGCCATTTTTCGTTTCCTCCTATTACTGTATCAGGTCGTCTCTCTGATCTTACTTCTGGATCAGGGCACGGACATTGGCGGTCATTGCGTCGCTCAGAATTGCGGAGCTGCGCAGATTTCTCTTTCTCTTGGAGGGCTTCTTGCCCAGATTGTGGCGGTGAGAGCTGTGGAAAATCTTCACCTTGCCGGTTCCTGTAACGGAAAATCTCTTGGCGGACGCGCGATGTGTTTTAACCTTTCCCATTGTGGTTATCCTTCTTTCGTAATATTTGCGGTCCGTCGTCTTGCACGGACCTATCATGGAACCCCGCCTTCCGGCAGGCTGAATCATGAACTGTGCGGAACTGCCCTGCCGACCTGTACACACGGCGCGGACAGTCTGCGGAGAATCTCTGCGTTTTCCAGCCCGTGGAATTCTCAAAGACCCCCTATATGGCGGCAGCACACGGCTGCCACCGCGCGGAATCGGATTCCGCAGGTGCGGCACACGAACCTTACTTGGCTTTGTTGGGAATCGGATTGATGACCATGCTCATGAAGCGTCCCTCCAGGACCGGCTTCTTGTCACAGCTGCCGACCTCGGCGGTATCCGCCAGGAACTTATCCAAAACATCCCGCCCCATTGTCATGTGGCTCATCTCACGGCCGCGGAACTTCATGACCACGCGGACCTTGTTGCCGGATGACAGGAACTTACGTGCCTGATTGACCTTGGTCTCATAGTCATGCGTGTCAATGCGGTAGGAAATCTGAATTTCCTTGAGCTCAACGGTCTGCTGCTTCTTTTTTGCTTCCTTTTCGCGCTTCTGCTTCTCAAAGCAGTACTTGCCGTAGTCCATAATCTTGCAGACCGGCGGCTGCGCCTGAGGAGCAATCAAAACCAGATCCAAATCCTTATCGTAAGCCAATCTGAGCGCCTCACGGGAACTCATAATCCCGAGCGGCTGTCCCTCTGCGTCGACGACCCGAACCTCACGCACATCAATTGCCTCATTGATAAG
>CAVDLN010000015.1:0-22794 GCA_963609805.1 Erysipelotrichaceae bacterium
CATCCACCTGCATGTACCCTTCCGTCTGGCGGTTCTGCAGGAAATACACGCCGTCGCGCTGAACCGAACCGACCCATGGTAAGCCGTGTCGGTGGTGTACATATAGGCGCCTGCAAGGAACACGCTTCTGCCGCTCGGCTTCCAAAATGTGTTGTAATCCGAGCGGTAGAGAATTTGCCCGATTGTTTCTCGGTTTCCTCAAAGGAAAACGCAGCAGTTCAATCGTGAGCAACGATGGATGAGTCAACAACTACCGATTGTACTTTCTCTGATTTTACCATGGTATATTCATTGACTGTATTGATGAAATGGACGTCGGTGTAGCATAACAGACCTGCCGTTCCGTCTTTCAAAACCGTAAGTCCTGCATATGTCGTATCGTATTCCACGCGGGAATAGTATTTTTTTGCCTCGGCATATACCTGATCCAGCTTTCGGTTTATCGATGCTACCGCACTCTGCACGTCAACGGAAATGACGGTGTTTTTGTCGATTTTGCCAAACATGAAAGAAGAGTAGCTGTAGAGACTGCCGTCTGACAGAATGGTGACCGTAGCTGTATCGGTAGTTTCGATATCACCGATAACCTTTGTAAATTTAAACTTGTATTTTCCGCTTTCCCCGCTGTCCTCTGTGTCTATTTCATATTGTGAGATATCGACAAGACAATTCAAAAAATCTTTTGCTATCTGCAGACATTGCTCTTCTGTCAGGTTTCCGTCCACGCCGTCCGAGCTTCCTCGAAAATACGAAACCAACATGCCGTTATCATCAATACTAAAAAGATCCCCGTTTGAAGCTGCATATGTGTACGCAGGGTAATAATTGCATCCGCGGTACTGCTGATATTGATAGCTTCCCGCATAGGTTGTTCCGCCGACAGACAGTTCTACATTCGATTTTACATTTCTGTCGTCGTATTTTTCATGGTCGGCAAATTCATATTCCCTTTGGTGGGTTGCCTCTGAAACGGAATCGGAAAAATCGCAAATCAAAACCGTATTTGTCCTTTCATCGTTTTTGACGGTGTTGCTGCCTGTTTCACTTCCGACCGCATCCGACGGCGATGAAGAGCACCCGACAGAGAAAATCACAAGTATTACGAGTGAAATAATCAAAGCAAGCTGTTTCACGGTATTAATCCCCCTAACTTGTATGTTGCTTGCGCAAAAATGCGTTTCTAATGCAGCACAATTGCCGTGTCACCGTAAATTACCGCACTGTCTAAGCCGGATCTTTCGGCTGCTTGATTGGAAGCGAAGGTCACAGCTTCCTGTAATGTTGATCCCTGAAGAAGCTTACTGTAAAAATTTTCCAGCCACTTGTTCGCTTCGTCACATAGGATATCATTTGCAAAGCCTACAGCGGCGCGGGCTCCTTTTGACACAATCTGAGCCGGCAAATTCCGGCTGCCGGTTCCCACTTTGGCAGTGCTGCAGCCAATAAACAAAGCAATGTCTATATTGCTGTAATCATCATTCGATGATATACACATGCTTCCAGACGGCATTCCGCTCCACGAATGGCTGAAGAAAGCGACCAGGTCCGCCTGTTCAGACGCATCATTCAGTTGTATGCCTGTGGATACAACGGAACCGTTGCTGCCGTATACCAGGAAACCGTGACTTCGACTTGTAAACAAATTCGCCGTCTGCAAGTCATTTTTACAGTTGTTTGCAGATATTGCACCGCTGCGCACAAGCAGAGTAGGCCAAAAGGAACTGCGCATTTCTGCGGCGATTTGATTCAGCTTGGATATATGGTCGTGCCCGGTATTGGTAACACCGTAAAGAACGACCGAATAGGGAATTACCCACCACTCATCCTTATAACTTGCATTATCCAGATATTCTCTTTGCCGGATATTGACCCCGTTCGTATACAGGGCGGTTTCCAGATCCATAACAAGATCTTCCGCAGCATAGGATTCGGACGACTTTGCTTTGATTTTGCACGATCCGTTGCGGGTCATCGTGACGCGCCATTTCTGGTTGTCCGATCCCGTATACGGCTTCAGAATCAAATCGGTATTATCGTCGGTTTCGTCCCCCGCGGGCACTGTGACGGCATACCCGCTGACCGCCGATTCTATCCGGTAATACCCGTCCCCGAGGTAGAAAAGATCCCACCTTTGACAGTTCTCTCCGTCGAACGGGTGAATCTCCATGATTCCGCCGTTGTTGGTATAGTTTGGTGCATCATCGTCATCCACCTGCATGTACCCTTCCGTCTGGCGGTTCTGCAGGAAATACACGCCGTCCGCCAGCCTTGCGGTTACATTTCCGTACCAATATGTCGGAGCGCCCGCATAGGTCATCCGGATTCGGAACTGCCCCGCGCCGTTGACTGTGACATTGCCGTCCGTATCCACCGCGGCAAGGTTTGTGCCGGAGCCGTCCGACGCCGTCGCGCTGAACCGAACCGGTCCATGGTAAGCCATGTCGGTGGTGTACATGTAGGCGGCCACATGAGCCGTTTCACCTACTGTCACCGTATCCGACCAGGACGTCAATGTAACGCCGTATATGGCGGAACCCGTGTACCGTATCATTTCCCACTTGGCTCTGTCCCCGCCGGCCGTCAGAGTCTCCGTCGTACAGTATTTGTCGTTATTTACCCCGGATGAAGGAGTACATAAATACTTATCAGTACCGTATGCCCGAAGGTATACATACCCGCTGCCTGCGTCGGACAGTATCCAGTGCGTACTCATGGGATTGTTGATATCCGTGGTGTCAATCGATACAGTCAGAACCGCGGTGTCGCTTTGCCTGCAGAAAGAATTTGCGTTGTTCCGCATGGTGCGGATCAGGTAGAGATTGCTTCCCCGGTGCGTAAACTTGAACAGTCCCGAACGGGTGCCTTCTGTAGAGGGGATGCTTCCGTAGGCATACTGCTGAATACGCATCCCCGTCTTGTACGAATCGTATTGTATATCAAGATATTTGCCTGTTGCCTTGTTTCGAAGCGCATATACACCGTCCGCCGCGATACCGCCGGATACCTCCGCCGAGACGGCAAGAGGCAGCGCTGTCAGCAGGATGATGAGCGAAAGCAGGACAGGAAGAATACGATTCGCCGTGAACCTTCTTTTCGATACTTTTCGTCGTTTCATGGCTTGCTTTTCTTTACTTGATATTCATGGTATGTCCGGCAAATCATTAAAGGTCGCGGATGCCGCAGGCTATTCACAGCGGTGCAATTCCTGCATCGGGTATCACTTCTCCTCTCTTTTCCTCACTTCATAAATACATGACACATGTAACTGCGAAAAACCGATAGGCGTCAAATTGTTTTATGTGATTTATCTATCTCGCACCCTTAGTCTACCATAATTTTACGGAATCTGCAAGGAATTTTCGACATACAAATGTAACATTTATGTGAACAGTAATTTTATAATAGCTCTTCGGATGCCGCTGAGGAGGCCGGCTCCGGCAATGCCGCCGGAGTGCGTGCCCGAAAAGAGGACAATCCGGTCGGCGGGAAAATCGGGTCAACCCTTGACAAACGTCCGGGCGCATGCTATAATACAACCGGAAACTGACCGTGCTTCGCTGATGCAGATGATCGTGGGGACGGATAACGGCAAAGAGGAGGGAACACCGCATACCGCAGTGCTCCTTTCCCGTGTGCGCTCCGGCTCGGACTGCCTGTACGCCTTTGTGAGGCGGCGCGCGTCACGCCGGAGTTTTTTCGTAAAGGGGTGTCCTATGTATACGAACCGTGACATGAACCGCCCGTCCCTGCGGGTGGATTCCGATGCCTATCCGGCAGGAGCCGCACTCCTGTCCGCATATGGTGTTCCGAATGACGCCTTTCTTTCCGCAGAAAGACGGAACGAGGCCGGCGAGCTGTCCGGCACGGCTTTGTATTCTCTTTTACCCGGCTTCTGCGATGTGCATGTGCACTTTCGGGAGCCGGGTTATTCGTACAAGGAAACCATCCGCACGGGGGCGCTGGCGGCCGCGCACGGCGGATATACGGCTGTGTGTAGCATGCCGAATCTGAATCCCGTGCCGGACAGCCCGGAGCATCTGCGGGTGCAGACCGACATCATACGCCGGGATGCCTGCATTGCGGTGTATCCGTACGGCGCGCTGACGGTCGGGGAGCGCGGCGAGGCGGCGGCGGATCTGGCGGGCATGGCAGCGGATGCGGTTGCCTTCTCGGACGACGGAAAAGGCGTGCAGAGCGGAGATATGATGCGGACGGTCATGTGCGAGGCGGCACGGCTCGGCAAGGTTGTCGCCGCGCACTGCGAGGACAACAGCCTCCTGCACGGCGGGTATATCCATGACGGTGCATATGCCCGTTCCCACGGTCACCGCGGGATATGCTCCGAGAGCGAGTACCTTCCCATTGCACGCGATATAGAGCTGTGTCGGGAGACGGGCTGCGCGTATCATGTCTGCCATATTTCAACCAAGGAAAGCGTCGCGCTGATCCGCCGTGCCAAGGCGGAAGGGGTCAATATCACCTGCGAAACGGCGCCGCACTACCTTGTTCTGGATGAGGGCAGCCTCCGGGAGGACGGGCGGTTCAAAATGAATCCGCCTCTGCGGTCTGCCGCCGACCGGGAGGCACTGCTGGAGGGACTGATTGACGGCACGATTGACATGATCGCCACGGACCATGCGCCGCATACGGATGAGGAGAAGAGTCGGGGACTTGAGGGCAGTCCGTTCGGAGTGGTCGGACTGGAGACGGCGTTCCCGGTGCTGTATACGCACCTTGTGCGGACGGGAATCCTGTCGCTGGAGATGCTGCTGAATCGCATGGTATGGGCGCCGCGGCGGCGGTTCGGTCTGCCGTGCGATCCCGAATCGGTCGGGGTGTCCCTGTGGGATCTGTCCGCTGCCCGTCCGGTCAACCCTGCGGAGTTTCTCGGCATGGGGCACGCAACGCCCTTTGCCGGCGAGACGCTGTACGGCGTCAACCGGCTTACTCTGTGGCACGGACAGGCTGTGTACGACGCGGCCGGCGGAAAGGAGAATGCACAATGAAGCAAACCATGTTTACAATTCTTTCAAATCGGCTCCTGACGCCGCAGGCACGGCAGCCGGTCTGCGAGATGGTTCTGGAGGGTGATCTGTCGCCGGCTCCGGGCACCGTCAATCGTCCCGGGCAGTTTGTGAACATCCGCCTGGATGGGCTGTTCCTGCGCCGTCCGATTTCGGTGTGCGATATGGATGAGGCGGCGGGACGCCTGACGCTGGTCTACAAGGTCGTGGGCGAGGGCACCGCGCGGATGCGGGAAATGACGCCCGGCCTGACACTGGATCTGCTTACCGGCTTGGGCAACGGCTACAACCTTTCGGCGAGCGGGGACAGACCGCTGCTGCTGGGCGGAGGCGTCGGTGTTCCGCCGCTGTACGGGCTGGCGAAACAGCTGATCGCGGCAGGGCGGCAGGTAACGGCGGTACTGGGATTCAACACGGCCGACGAGGTGTTCTACACCGATGAGTTCCGCGCATTGGGGGCGGAGGTTGTTCTGGCAACGGCGGACGGATCGGCGGGGGTGCGCGGATTTGTCACCGACGCCCTGCCGGACGCATACAGCTATGTGTATACCTGCGGCCCCGAGCCGATGCTCCGCGCGGTGTTCCGCAGCATAAAAACCGGCGGCCAGTTCAGCTTTGAGGAGCGTATGGGCTGCGGGTTCGGCGCCTGCATGGGCTGCTCCTGCAAAACTGTGACGGGGTGGAAGCGCATCTGCCGGGAGGGACCGGTGCTGGAGAAGGAGGAAATTCTGTGGGAGAGATGAATCAAGCGGCGGATACCCGTACGGAACTGTGCGGGATAGAACTGGATAATCCGGTGATACCGGCGAGCGGAACCTTCGGGTTCGGATATGAGTTTGCCGACCTGTACGACATCAATTGCCTCGGCACATTTTCCTTCAAGGGGACGACGCGGGAGGCGCGGTTCGGCAATCCGACTCCGCGCATTGCCGAATGCACGGCAGGCATGATCAATGCGGTCGGGCTGCAGAATCCCGGCGTGGATGCCGTGATTTCGCGGGAGCTTCCCCGCCTGCGCAGCTGTTTCGGAAAGCCCGTGATGGCGAATGTCTCCGGCTTTTCCGTGGAGGATTACGCCTATACCTGCGAGCGGTTGGGGAAGGAGCCGCAGGTCGGCTGGCTGGAGGTGAATATCTCCTGCCCGAATGTCCATGGCGGCGGCATGAGTTTCGGCACGGATCCCGCAGCGGCGGCCTCCGTGGTGCGTGCCGTGCGTGCCGTGACGGACAAGCCGCTTATCATCAAGCTGTCCCCCAATGTGACGGATATTGTGTCGATTGCCAAGGCCTGTGAGGAGGCGGGCGCGGACGGAATCAGCCTTATCAATACGCTCCTCGGCATGCGCATTGACAAAAGACGCCGCCGCCCTGTGATTGCCAACCGTATGGGCGGATTTTCCGGCCCCGCCATCTTCCCGGTGGCACTGCGTATGGTCTATCAGGTAGCGGGCGAGGTCGGCATTCCCGTTGTGGGCATGGGAGGGGTTTCCTCCGCTTCGGATGTCATCGAAATGATGATGGCGGGTGCCTGCGCCGTTGAGGTCGGCGCCGCCAACCTTGTAAATCCCTACGCGTGCCGCGACATTATCGCGGATCTTCCCCGTGCCATGAGCCTGTACGGCATACGCTCCCTGCGGGAGATCATCGGCGCGGCACTCTGACAGAAAAAAAGTAAAAATTGGGGACAGATGTTTCCCGACGGAAAGCAAGGAGGACATATAGGATGGAAAAAGACGTGATCGTTGCCTGTGATTTCGACAGTGCGGAGGCGGTATTCGCCTTTCTTGACCGATTTTCGGGATGCGGGCGAAAGCCGTTTGTGAAAATCGGCATGGAGCTGTACTATGCGGAGGGCCCTTCCATTGTGCGCGAAATCAAACGGCGCGGACACCGCATATTCCTGGATCTCAAGCTGCATGACATTCCGAATACGGTTCGAAAGACCATGGCGGTGCTGTCCGGGTTGGACGTGGATATGTGCAATCTGCACGCCGCCGGAACCGTACCCATGATGGAGGCGGCCCTGGAAGGACTTACCCGCCCGGACGGCAGCCGCCCGCTGCTTATCGCGGTGACGCAGCTAACCTCAACGGATCAAGCGCATATGGAGCAGGATCTGTGGATCCGGGAGCCGATTGAGAACGTGGTGCTGCACTACGCGGACAATGCCCGCCGTGCGGGACTGGACGGGGTGGTGTGCTCACCGCTGGAGGCCGGACGCGTGCATGAGACCTGCGGAGCGGGCTTTCTGACCGTTACGCCGGGAGTGCGGTTTGCGGACGGCGACAGAGGCGACCAGAAACGCGTCACGACGCCTGCCGAGGCCCGCGCCATCGGCTCGGATTTCATTGTGGTCGGACGCCCCATCACGGCGGCGGCCGATCCGGTCGCGGCCTATGAGCGGTGCTGCGCGGAGTTCCTCGGATGAAAGGGATCCCCATCTCCGAACGTCCCGCCGTCCTGTTTGATTTGGACGGGACGCTGACCGATCCCTGTATAGGCATCACCGATTCGGTGGCGTATGCGCTGGGAAAATTCGGTATTGCCGTGGATGATCCGCACAGGACGCTGACGCCGTTCATAGGGCCGCCCCTGCTGGAGAGCTTCGAAAAGTTTTACGGCTTTACGCCGGATGAGGCACGGCGCGCCCTCGGCTACTACCGCGAGTATTTTTCCCCGAAGGGAATTTTCGAAAATACGGTATACCCCGGTGTGCCGGAGATGCTGGAGTCATTGCGCGCTGCGGGAAAGCGACTGTGCGTGGCAACCTCCAAGCCGGAGGCGTACGCACGGCGTATTCTGGAGCATTTTTCGCTGGAGACCTGCTTTGATGCCGTCTGCGGCGCCACCATGGACGAGACGAGAGTGCGGAAAGCGGATATCATAGCCTATGCGCTGAGAACATTGGGCGTGCCGCCGGATTCCGCCGTAATGGTGGGAGACCGTCTGCATGACGCGGAGGGTGCCCATGCCTGCGGCCTGCCGGTTGTGGGCGCTGCCTACGGTTACGGTTCCCGGGAGGAACTGACCGAGGCGGGTGTCGATGCAATGGCGGATACGCCGTCGGATATTCTGCGCATTCTGCTGGACGGCAATGCGCAGGCACACGTACACACAATAAATTCATAGGAAGCGCTGAATGAATCAGCGGTTCCCAAAAAATAGTAAGGAGAAACCGTCATGACCGAACTGCAAAAGCAAATTGCAACAGACCTTCTTTCCATCCGCGCCGTGTATTTCCGCCCGGAGCAGCCCTTTACGTGGGCAAGCGGCATCAAAAGCCCGGTATACTGCGATAACCGCCTCACCCTGACGGCACCGGCGGTGCGCACGCATGTCGAGGAGGGACTGGCTCAGCTCATCCGCGAGAATTTCCCCGACGCGCAGGTGCTGATGGGAACCGCCACGGCGGGCATCGCACACGCCGCCATTACCGCTCACCTGATGGGTATTCCCATGGGCTATGTCCGCTCCGGCAACAAGGACCACGGTATGCAGAACCGCATTGAGGGCCGGCTGGAGAAGGGAGAGAAGGTGGTTGTCGTGGAGGATCTGATTTCCACCGGCGGCAGTGTTCTGGAGGCCGTGGACGCTCTGCGTGAGGCAGGTGCCGAGGTATTGGGCATTGTCTCCATCTTCACATACGGAATGAAGAAGGGAGCCGAGCGGCTGGCCGCTGCGAATGTCCGCAATGTGTCCCTGACGAACTTTGACTGCATCGCCGAGGTGGCTGCCGAGACCGGCTACATCCGGCCCGAGGATGTGGCGCGCCTGCTGGCGTTCCGCCGCAACCCGTCCGACGAATCCTGGATTCACGCTGCCAATGCGTGATCGGCGCGCATGACCGAGCGGGAAGGGGGAGAAAATAACAGATGAGATCTGAACCGAGAAGCCTTTTGGCCATTGAGGACCTGTCCGTTGCCGAGATTGACGACTTGCTGCATACGGCACTGGATATTATCGATCATCCCGCTGCATACGCCGACGTCTGCAGAGGAAAGAAGCTGGCGACACTGTTTTTTGAACCGTCCACCCGTACGCGGCTGAGCTTCGAGGCAGCCATGTACGAACTGGGGGGAAATGTGCTGTCTGTTGCGAGTGCGGCTTCCTCCTCCGCGTCCAAAGGGGAGAGCGTGGCGGACACGGCGCGGGTTGTGTCCTGTTATGCGGATATCATTGCCATGCGTCACCCCAAAGAGGGCGCACCGCTTGTGGCGGCCGCGCACGCGTCGGTGCCGATTATCAATGCGGGCGACGGCGGACATAACCACCCGACACAGACCCTGGCGGATCTTCTGACCATATACCGCCGCAAGGGAAGCTTTGAGGGACTGACCGTCGGATTCTGCGGAGACCTGAAATTCGGACGCACGGTGCATTCGCTGCTGCACGCGCTGTGCCGCTATGCCGGGCTGAAGGTTGTCCTGATTTCCCCGGAGGAACTGAAGCTGCCGAGTTATGTCAAGGACGAGGCGCTGCGCGCGGCAGGCATTCCGTACGTGCAGACGACGGATCTGGTGTCGGTCATGCCCGAGCTGGATATTCTGTACATGACGCGCGTTCAGCAGGAGCGGTTCTTCAACGAGGAGGATTATCTGCGCCTGCGGGACAGCTACATTCTGACGCCGGATAAGCTGAGGACAGCCAAAGCGGACATGTGCATTCTGCATCCGCTGCCGCGTGTCAACGAAATTTCCGTAGCCGTGGACGAGGATCCGCGTGCCTGCTACTTTGAGCAGGTGGAAAACGGAAAATACATGCGCATGGCGCTGATTATGATGCTGCTGGGGGTGAAGGGGCATGAATGTTGATTCCATCCGGAACGGAATTGTAATAGACCACATCACGGCAGGTCGGGGCATGGAGCTGTACCGCCTGCTGGGGCTGGGCGACCTGGACTGCCCGGTAGCGCTGCTCAAGAACGTGGCCAGCACCAAGATGGGGCGCAAGGATCTCATCAAGATTGATGCGGACATTCCGCTCGACACCGACATTCTGGGTTATGTTGACCCGGGCGTGACCGTTATCACCATCCGCGACGGGAAGGTGGCGGACAAACGGCAGATTGCCCTGCCGGAGCGCCTCACCAATGTCATCCGCTGCCGGAATCCGCGCTGCATTACTTCCACCGAGCAGGAACTGCCGCACATTTTCCGCCTGACCAACGCAGAACGCCGCGAGTACCGCTGCCTGTACTGCGAGGTGAAGGCAGAGAAGACGGCCGTCAAAAACTGAACCTGACCAATGACAGAGGGGAGAAAAGCTCAAGCCGGGCTATTCCTCCCCTTTTTTCGCATCTGCGTATTTTACACAGAATTTACAAAAATAAAACTCTGTTCTGATAGCGGTTTTTCCCCCGAAAAGCTATACTTAAGCCGTAAACCGAAGGAATGAAAAAAAGCAAAAGGAGTTTGCAGAGAGAGTATGAAAAACAGTATCAAGAGAGTATTCGCGGCGGTTCTGGCGGGGCTTATGTGTATCGGCAGCGCGGCACTTGCATCCTGCGGCAGCAGCGCGGAGAAGAATATCACGGTTGTGGTGCGCGAGCAGGGAAGCGGAACCCGTGAGGCATTCGACAAGGTTGTCACGGACGGGACGCACTATCTGGAAGAGAAAGACAGCAACGGCAAGAAGGTGTACAACACGTCCTCCGCGGCCGTTCAGCAGACAAAGACCGGCACGGTGCTGTCTGCCGTCGCGTCGGATGTCAACGCAATCGGTTATATTTCGCTGGGGTCTGTCAATGATTCCATCAATGTCGTGAAGGTGAACGGCGTGGCTCCCTCCGAGGAGACCGTCCTCTCCGGCGCATACAAGATTCAGCGCCCCTTCGTTATCATGACCAAGAAGGGACAGACACTCACCGCGGTAACGGCGGATTTTCTGAACTATCTCAAGAGCGCCGCTGCCAAGGACGCATCCGATACGGCAGGCTGCATCTACCTGTCCGATCCCGCCAAGCGTGCGAACGAGGGCGCGGAGGAAATCCCCGTTGTGACCTTTGAAAAGCAGGCGAGCCTGCCCGAGGGCGGAAAGATCGTAGTCCGCGGTTCCACTTCCATGGAAAAGTTCATCAATGCGGCGGCCAAGGGGTACGCCGAGGTGTACGGCGTCAAGCCGGAGGATGTGTTTGACATTCAGCTGGAGGGATCCTCCGTCGGACGGAAGGCGGCGGAAGACGACACGACCGGAAACGTTATCGGTCTGTCCTCCGCGGCTGTCAATCAGGACAACATCGACAGCTTCAATGTCTGCCTGGATGCGGTTGCCGTTATCGTGAACAAGGAGAATACCACGGTTACCGATCTGACACTGGAGCAGCTGTACAGCATCTTCTCCGGAAAGACAACCAAGTTCAGCGAGCTGTCCGAGTAAGGTAATTCCCATGACTGCAGCGAGACAGAAGGAAAGAATCGGAAAAGCAGTCTTTGCGGCGGCGGCGGTCATTTGCGTGATCGCCGTGGTCGCGATTTTCGCGTTTCTGATTTACAAAAGCATTCCCGCTTTCGGCAAGCTCGGCGTATTTCGGTTCATGTTCGGGGACAACTGGTCGCCGGACCGCCTGGATACCTACGATTCTCCGCTGTCGGGAACCTACGGCATCCTGACCATGATTGTCGGAACGCTGGCCGCAACGGCGGGCGCTCTGCTGGTCGGCGGCGTGCTCGGATATTTTACCGCCGTGTTTCTGGCGTTTTACTGTCCCCGTGTCCCCCGGCGCATCCTGTCCTCTGTTATCAACCTGCTGGCAGGCATCCCGTCGGTGGTATACGGCTTTTTCGGCATCGTGTTTCTCCTGCCGCTGCTGGCGCGCGTCGCTCCCAACAACGGCAGCGGACTGCTGGCGACTTCCCTGATTCTGGGTATCATGATTCTCCCGACGGTCGTATCGCTTTCACGCACCAGTCTGGAGGCAGTGCCGCACACTTACTATGAGGGCTCGGTCGCCATGGGTGCGACCCACAGTGAGACGGTGTTCCGCATCATGTCCCCCGCGGCGCGCTCGGGAATCACTGCCTCCCTGATTCTGGGTGTCGGACGCGCATTGGGTGAGACTATGGCGGTTGTAATGGTGGCGGGAAATGCTCCCACGTATCCGGACGGGCTGTTTTCCTCCTTCCGCGTGCTGACCGCCAATATCGTCATGGAAATGGGCTATGCGGGAGAGGTGCAGGAAGGCGCGCTGGTGGCAACCGGCGTGGTGCTGCTGCTGTTTGTTCTGGCGGTCAATCTCGTGTTCGGCGCCCTGTCCACGCGCGCCGTAAAGAAAATGTCGTCCCGGCAGACGCACGGCAGGCATAAAAACGGCGAGAGCCGCCTGCAGGCTGCCTCCGCCCGTGTGTCCCGCCGCGTCCGCGATTGGGCAGGCTCACTGGGCGGACGCATCCGCATTTGCCGCATCGGACAGATTGTGTCGGTCCTCTCCGGTGTTGCGGTCGCGGCCGTGCTGGTGCTCATTATCGGCTTTATACTGGTCAAAGGTCTTCCGTATCTTGTGCGCAACCCGTCGCTGATCTGGGGCGAGTATGAGTTCGGCGGCGAAAAGGTTACCATTCTGCCGGCCATCATTACCACACTGTACGCGGTGGGGCTGAGCCTGCTTATCGCCGTACCGATCGGAATCATGACGGCGGTTTTTCTGAACGAATACGCACGCAGGAGCAATCCGTTTGTCCGCCTTATCCGATCCGCCATCGATATTCTCAGCGGTGTCCCGTCGATTGTATACGGTCTGTTCGGCATGATAACCTTCGTCAAGCTGTTCGGAGGATCCAGCAGCATTTTGGCAGGCTCCCTGACCGTGAGCATGATGCTGCTGCCGACCATCGTGCGTTCGACCGAGGAAAGCCTGAAATCCGTTTCGGATGCCATGCGCGAGGGCAGTCTGGCACTTGGTGCGGGCAAACTGCGGACGATTTTCAAGATCGTGCTGCCGAGCGCGCTGCCGGGTATTCTGTCGGCCGTTATCCTGTCCATGGGGCGTGTCATCAGCGAATCGGCGCCGTTTTTGTACACCATGGGCTCCGTTATTTCGGCGGTACCGCACAGCCTGTCGGACAGCGGCGCATCCTTGGCTGTTGCCCTGTATCAGCTCTCCGGCGAGGGCTGGTATATGAACGAGGCGTATGCGACGGCCGTCGTGCTGATTGTCCTGGTGCTGACGCTGAATCTTCTGGCGGAGTTTGCCGCGTCCCGCCTGTCCCGCAAGCTGAAAGGAGCGAGTAAGTAATGGCAAATAAAGATGTTTTGAGCAATCGTGAGCATTTCGGACAGAATATCTCGGTGAAGGACGCCAACCTCTGGTATGGGGATTTTCACGCCATCCGGGATATCAGCGCTGAAATTCCGGAGCGGCAGGTAACGGCGTTCATCGGCCCTTCCGGCTGCGGAAAATCAACGTTTCTGAAATGCTTCAACCGCATGAACGATCTGGTGGACGGCTGCCGAGTATCGGGCGATTTCCGCATCGGCGACGTGGACATCTACGGGAAAATCGACATCAACGACCTGCGCCGCAATGTGGGCATGGTCTTTCAGAAACCGAACCCTTTCCCCATGAGTGTGTACGACAACATCGCCTACGGCCCCCGCACCTTCGGCATCCGCAAGCGATCGGTGCTGGACGGAATTGTGGAGGAATCCCTGCGCGGGGCTGCCATGTGGGATGAACTGAAGGACAGACTGGACAAGTCCGCCCTCGGTCTGTCCGGCGGTCAGCAGCAGCGGCTGTGCATCGCACGCGCGCTTGCCGTCAAGCCGGGCATTCTGCTTATGGATGAGCCGACCAGTGCGCTTGACCCGATTTCTACCGGAAAAATCGAGGAGCTTTGCTCGGAGCTGTGCAAGACCACGACCATTGTCATTGTCACGCACAACATGCAGCAGGCTACCCGTATTTCCCACAAGACGGGCTTTTTCCTGCTCGGTGAACTGGTTGAATTCGGCGACACAGACGATATTTTCACCGATCCGCACGACGAGCGCACGGAGCGCTATATTACCGGACGGTTCGGCTGAGAAATGCCGCCGGTTTCGGCAGAGAGAGGCGGGGCGGGATACCGCAAATGAGGTATCTTTTCCGGTTCCCGTACCCCTTGCCAAATCAAAAATCTTATGCTATAATGAGCTGTAATGAGTGAAGGAGAGCATGTCATGTCCGCAAGAGTACAGTTTGAAGCAGAGCTGAATGAAATGAAGGACGAACTTGTCGCCATGTGCCGTCTGACCGCCGATATGATTACCAACGCCACGACCGCACTGGTTAATTTTGACCGGGAACTGGGGCGCAGCATCGGCGAATCGGATAAGCAGGTGGATGAATATGAGATGGATATCGAGAAGCGCTGCATGCGCATTCTCATCCGTCGTCAGCCTGTCGCGCGGGATTTCCGGGTTGTGTCCACGGCACTGAAAATGATTACGGATATCGAGCGTTTCGGCGATCAGGCAAGCGATATCGGCGATTTGGTCTACACAATGCCCGGAGATACCTATATCAAGAAGCTGACGCATCTGTCGGCGATGGGTGAGCTGGCTGTCAAGATGGTGCGGGAGAGCGTCAATTCCTTTATCCGCAACGATGAGCAGCTGGCGGATGAGGTGATCGCGTTGGATGATGCCATGGATGATATGTTCATCGCGGTAAAGGACGATCTCATTGAGCTGATCCGCCAGGACGGTGAAAAGAACGGGGATCAGGCGATTACTCTGATGATGGTTGCCAAGTATCTGGAGCGTATCGGTGACCACGCCGTCAATGTGGCGGAGTGGACGAAATACAACGAAACGGGGGTGCACCAGAAATTCTGATGAAAAAGCCGCTGATTTATGTCGTTGAGGACGACGAGGGTATCCGCGAGGTATATGAGGGAGCGCTGGAGGAGGAGTACGACCTCCGCCTGTTCCCGGACGGAGCAGGGTTCTTCGCGGTGTTTGATACGGCGCGTCCCGATCTTATCATTCTGGATATTATGCTGCCGGACATGGACGGTTATACCATTCTGAAGCGCATCCGCGAGACGGATGAACGGGTACCCGTCATTATCGTCAGCGCGAAGTCGGACGAAATCAGCTTTGTCAAGGGGCTGAACAAGGGTGCGGATGACTACATGTCCAAGCCGTTTTCCATTTTGGAGCTGATGGCCCGTGTCCGTGCGCGTCTGCGCACCGCCAACCTGTCTGTTTCCGCCTCCGGCGGGTTCCGCATCGACCGCAACACCTATAAGGTGTATTACGGCAGCACAGACCTCGGGCTGACCCTCAAGGAATACCGCCTGCTGGATCAGCTGATAGGGAAGGCCGGGATAACCGTCGCGCGGGAGGATCTGTTCCGCGAGGTGTGGGGAGACGACTACATGGGGGAGACCCGAACGCTGGATATGCACATAGCCACGCTGCGTGAGAAAATCAAGGCGGCGGGCGGAAATGATCCCATTGTTACCGTGCGGGGCATAGGCTACCGGTTCGAAGGGTAAGGAGTATGGCATGAAAAAGAAAATATTCTGGAGTGTCTTTGCGCTGTCCGCACTGTCCGTGCTGCTGGTTTTCCTTTCCGCTATTTACGCGGTCAACCGCAGCAGTCAGAAGGTGGTGGAGGAGCGGCTGATAGCGGAGTCGGAGCTGCTGGCCTGCATGCTGAAGCAGCCGGACGATATCTCCCGCCTGAAGGACTACACGGACAGGGATCAGTTCCGTATTACGGTCATTGATGCGGACGGAAACGTGCTGTATGAGAACAGTGGGAGCGGGACGGATTCCGCGGCAAGCGAAAATCATTCCGACCGCGCGGAAGTGATTGCGGCTCTGGAGGGGACGCCCCACACGGTGCAGCGCTATTCGGCAACGCTGGGCCACACCATGACCTACTATGCGGTGACGGCAGCCATGGACAATGGGGAAACCATTGTAGTCCGGCTGGCGGTGCGCAGCAGTGAGATAGGATCCTTCCTGCTGACGGCGCTGCCGTTTCTGCTGCTGGCATTGGCTTTGTCGCTGATCCTGTCCTCCCTGCTGGCGGGACGCCTTTCCGTGCGCGTATCCGACAGAATAGGCAACGTGGCGTACAGCCTGCGTTCCCTCAACGAGGGAAAGTACGAGCCGCTGCAGACAGACAGCAGGGAGCCGGAACTGTATGCGGTCTATCAGGAGATAAACGAGCTGAACGGAAAAACCTGTGCGCTGCTGGAAAAGCAGAAGCGGGACAGGGAACGCCTGTACGCCGTTCTGGACAATATGTCGCAGGGCATGATTGCCATTGATGCGGAAGAAAAGATTGTATTTGCCAACAACAGTGCCCTGCATTATCTGGGCGGGACGGAGCAGGATATCGGGCGGCCGCTCAACTACCTGCTGGAGGATTCCGAGCTTTGTCGCAGGATACGCGACAGCGGTACGGACGAGGTTTTTGATTATCCGTTCGAGGCCTACGACTTTACCGTGGCGGTTCGCCACCTGAAGGAAGAGGCACCCTCCGCGGGCGTGGCGGCTATCGTGATTCTGACGGATTCCACCGCCGAGAAAAAAATCGCGCGGGAAAAGAGCGATTTCTTCGCCAACGCATCGCATGAGCTGAAAACGCCGATTACGGTTATGCAGGGGCTGTCCGAGCTTTTGCTGGCGCGTCCCGGACTGGATGAAATCTCCCGCCGGGATGCGGATCGCATCCACCGGGAATGCCTGCGTATGGCGGATCTGATTGCGGACATGCTGCGGCTGAGCGAGTTGGAGCAGAGTGCCGACAGCGGGGACAACCGCACGGTTTTTGATCTGCACGCGGTGGTTGACGAATCGCTGGCGGAGCTGAATGCCCGCGTAGAATCCATGCACCTGACGGTGAGCGTCGCGGGCAGCGGCAAGGTGTCCGCCGATCCCAAAAAGATGTACGAGCTTGTCAACAATCTGCTTTCCAACGCCGTCAATTACAATAAGCAGGGCGGCCGCATCGATGTCACGATCGGCGAGACGGACGGTCACACGGTGCTGAATGTCCGCGACACGGGCATCGGCATCGCGCGGGAGCACCTGCCGCGCCTGTGCGAGCGATTCTATCGGGTTGACAAATCCCGCTCCAAGAGTACCGGCGGAACCGGATTGGGACTTGCCATTGTCAAGCATATCTGCGCTCTCTACGGAGCCGAGCTGAAAATCGACAGCGAGCCGGATGTCGGAACAACCGTGACGGTGCGCTTCTGAATCGACGCGGAACGCGGCGCAAAATGCGCGGAAATACTGTATACGGAATAAATTTTTTGACTCCTCCTGCCGTGCGGCGGGAGGAGTTTTTGCTGTCCTGCACGGAGGTGCATCCGCCGCGGAAGCATAGGCGGCTTATTTTCTCTGCATGCTTTTCAGAACGCTCTGCAGGGAGTTTTCCAGAACAAGCGCGAAATAATCCGCCGCTTTTTCCGGGTCGTGACCTTCCTTGTCCGTAAATTCGTCAATGAGCAGTCCCGCGACGGCTTCGGTATAAAAATGCGTAAGAAACTCCCTGAAGTCATCCTCCGCATGGACGCCGAGCTGCTGCTCCGCGTCACAGACGAGCTTTCGCGTGATGCCGATGAAGTCGGCATAGAAGAATCGCTTCATTTCATCACGCCCCATGCTGTCATAGGCGCAGCAGAGAAGATGTTTGTTCTCACGCACATAGTTCATGACGAACAGCACGGCTTCCCGATAGTCCACCAGCAGGTCAAACTGTTTTACCACCTCGATGGCTTCCTCTTCCAGCATCCATTTCAGCAGAGCGTAAATGTCCTCGAAGTGATAATAAAACGTTTTGCGGTTGAAGCCGCAGTCCGCAATAATCTCGCTGACCGTAATTTTCGAGAGCGGCTTTTTCTCCATGTATTTTTTTAAAGATGCGGCGAGCGTCCGCCTTGTATTCATTGTGGTAATTTCGTGTTTCACGGCAATTTCAACTCCCTTCCCGTTCATTATACAGTTGTCCGGCATTCCTTTCAATGGGCAAGAGCGGACATTTGACCGTCAATTCATGCCGGATTGACCGTTTTACCCCAAACATGGGCAGTTTGACCGTTTTATTCGTGCCTCCCCTGCGTTAAAATAGCAGCCGATTCAGGGAATCGTCGATTTACTCGGCATAACCCGGGGTTCCCTTGGAAAGGGAGGCGGAAATATGGGCGACAGGATGTATCGGGTATGCCTGACCGTGCCGTTAGGCAAGCGGGAAGGAACAATGCTGCTGCGGGAGACCGACGGCGTGATTGACGGATGGATTGCTTTAATGAAGGAGAAAAACAGGCTTTCCGGGGTGCTTTCCGGGGAAGGACGGCTGACTCTTTCCGGTGTAATCCGCACGCTTGCCGGTACGGTGAATTACACGGCGACGGGTGCCGTCGTCGGACAGAAGGTGTTTCTGAATTTCAGAACGGATACCGGGAAAAATTATCCGCTTACCGGAGAGGAGTATTGCTGATGACTAAAATCTATCGACAAATAGTCAACCATCCCAAATTCATCATCGCGGTTTTTCTCATACTGCTTGCTGTCAGCCTGGTCTGCGGGCAGTTCGTCGAGGTTAACTATGATATGAACGATTATCTGCCGCCGGACAGTGCTTCCACACTGGCTCTTGAGCTGATGGAGCAGGAGTACGGGGGAGGCATTCCGAATGCGCGCGTGATGGTGAAGAACGTGACCGTTCCGCAGGCACTGGAGTACAAGGAAAAACTGGCGGCCGTGGACGGCGTGACCGATGTCACCTGGCTGGACGATTCGGAAAGCATAACCGTTCCGCTTGAAGTCCTGGATGCGGACACGGTGGAGGCCTACTATAAGGGCGGAAATGCGTTGTTTTCCGTGACCATCGACGAGGATAAGCGTATTGAGGCCGTTAATGCGATCCGGGATATCATCGGAGATGACAACGCCATGACCGGCAGTGCCGTTACGACGGCGGTCGCCACCACGAGCACCGTTGATGAAATCACCGTAATTGCGATGATTGCGGTCGCGTTCGTGCTGGTCGTGCTTCTTCTTACAACGACCTCGTTTGCGGAGCCGTTCCTTGTGCTGGCGGGACTCGGCGTCGCGATTGCCATCAACGCGGGAAGCAATCTGATGTTCGGCGAGATTTCTTTCGTGACCAATGCGGCCGGAAATATTCTGCAGCTTGCGGTCTCGCTTGACTATTCCGTTTTCCTGCTGCACCGCTTTGCGGAATGCAGGCAGACGGCAGATGATCCCAAGGAGGCCATGGTGCAGGCACTGACCATGTCCGCGACATCCATTCTGTCCAGCGGGCTTACCACGGTTATCGGATTTCTGGCACTGTGCCTGATGCAGTTTCAGATCGGCCCCGACCTCGGACTTGCGCTGGCAAAGGGTGTGGCAATCAGCCTGATTACCGTGTTTACATTTATGCCTTCGCTGATTCTTTGCACCTACAGGCTGATTGACAAAACACGGCATCGTTCCGTCATGCCCTCCTTCGGAAAATTCGGCAGGTTTGTCAGCCGCGTGATGCTGCCTATGGTCATTGTGTTTTCGATTCTTGTCGTACCGAGCTATCTGGCGTCCAACGCCAACAGCTTCTACTACGGCGCGTCGCATATTTTCGGCACCGAAACGCAGCTCGGGTCGGACGCGGAGAAGATTGAGAATGCCTTCGGGAAACAGGATACCTACGTGCTGATGGTTCCCAAGGACAGCACCGCCACGCAGGCGGAGCTGTCGGAGGCACTGCATGAAATTCCTCAGGTCAGGAGTATCCTGTCATATGTGGATACCGTAGGCAAAACGATTCCCGAGCAGTATCTGGACAGCGGGACTCTTTCCAAGCTGAACAGTGAAAACTATACCCGCATGGTTCTCACGGTCAATGCCGCCTACGAGGGAGACGAGACATTCTCGCTGGTCGAGGAGATACGCGATACCGCGGAGGTATACTATCCGGGTGAATGGTATCTGGCCGGTGAAGGCGTATCCACCTATGATCTGATGGATACCGTGACGTCCGACATGGTGAAGGTCAATCTCGTCGCCATCGGCGCTGTATTCCTCGTACTGCTGCTTACCATGAAATCGCTGGTTTTGCCGGTGATTCTGGTGCTGTCCATCGAAACCGCCGTTTGGATTAATCTGGCTATTCCGTATTTCGCCGGCCACACCATTTTCTACATAGCATACCTGATTATCAGTTCGATACAGCTCGGCGCGACGGTGGATTATGCCATCCTGTTTACCGACAGATACCGCGAGATGCGGGAGACCTTCGACAGGGGGGAAGCCGTTATACATACTGTTTCGGCGGTGGCGGTATCCATTCTGACTTCCGCAAGTGTACTGACCGTAGTTGGCTTTCTGCTGGGCATTTTTTCAACCCACGGACTGCTCTCGCAGCTTGGCTACTTCCTCGGAAAAGGGACGTTATGCTCACTTGCCATCGTGCTGTTCGTCCTTCCCGGGCTGCTCTGCCTGCTTGACAAGCTGATTGTCCGAAGAAAAAAAACAAAGGAGGCTGTTTCCCAATGAAATATACCAAAAAAATTGCTGCGGCTGTGTTGTCCGTGTTGATGCTGGGCTCTTTTGCCCTGCCCGCGCCGGCCGCATACGCACCGTCCGGAAAAGAAGAGGTTATCTATATCATGACCGATGCCGCAGGCACGGTGACGGATATTGAGGCGGTCAATATTTTTGCCGGCGGCGACATTACCGACTACGGGGATTACTCGAATGTTAAGATGCTTAATACCGACGATGCACTCACGCGGGACGGGGATAAAATCACCTTTTCGTCCGATGCCGCCAGAGTTTACTATCAGGGAACAATGAAAAGTACGGTGATTCCCTGGAAGATATCGATTCGGTATTATCTTGACGGGACGGAGTATCCCGCCGAGGAGATTGCCGGCGGGAGCGGCGCGTTGGAAATCCGCTTTTCGGTGAGCAAAAACGAGGAATGCAAAGGCAGCTTTTATGAGGACTATGCGTTGCAGGCTTCCTTTACGCTGGACACCGACCGCTGCAAAAATATCGTCGCAAGCGGCGCAACCGTTGCCAATGTGGGCAGCGACAGGCAGCTCACCTACACGATTCTGCCGGGACGCGGAATTGACACATCTATCTTCGCCGATGTCACGGATTTTGAAATGGAATCGGTTGCCATAAACGGTGTGCGTCTGAACCTCAATATTGAGGTGGACACAGCCGAACTCATGGACAAGGTGAACGAAATCGTCTCCGCTATAGGGGATCTTGACGGCGGTGCCGCCGAACTGAGCAGCGGAGCCGACGCGCTCAGCGGTGCGACAGACACGCTGAACGGCAAGGTCGGTGAACTTAACGACGGCGTGGGTGCTTTGGCGGACGGTGCGGAAAATCTGTATTCCGGGCTCTCGGAAATCACGGAGAAAAGCAGCCAACTGACTTTCGCGGCCTATACGGCATACGAGGGACTTTGCTCCGCCGCCGCGTCCGTTCTCAACGTTCAGCTTCGAGCAAACGGTATGGATACCGTTTCCCTCACCCCTTCTGACTATTCCGTCGTACTGCTTGGGCTGCTGGAAAAGATGGATGCCGATGCTGTCTATAAACAGGCCTATCAGGCGGCACTGCAGCAGGTGACGGAACAGGTGAATGCTCGGGCGGACGGGCTGTACCTGAGCTATGCGGAATCGCAGGCGGATGAAATCTGCATGGCATATGTTTCCTCGCAGGCGGAAACGCTGTATGCTCAGGTTGCCGCGCAGGCTGTCTATGAGCAGTTGATTCTGAACGGCTGCCCGGAGGAACAGGCTGCCGCATTCCTGAAAACGCAGGACGGACAGGATGCGGTATCGCAGGCTGCCACCGGCATGACCGACGAGCAGAAAGCGCAGATTCTGCATGCGGCGGCTGTAGGGCTGACGGATGAGCAGCGGGAGCAGATCCTTCAGGGGGCTGCCGCTTCCATGACGGAGGAGCAGAAAACACAGCTCAGAGAATCCTGTATCCGTCAGATGATGGCATCGGATGAAGTAACGGCGCAGATTGACGCCGCCGTGGCCGAGGTCAGCGCCGCCGCAAAGCAGGTGTCCGAACTGAAGGGACAGCTTGACAATTACGGGATATTTTATCAGGGACTTTTGGATTATACCGGTGCCGTAGGCGACGCCGCAGACGGAGCTCAGAGTCTGAAGCTCAACATGGATACGCTTTACGGCAATACCGGAACACTCAAGCTTTCCGTGGGTGAGCTGAACGATGCCGTAAAGGAACTGTACGACGGAACAAAGAAGCTGTCCGACGGGACCTCGGAATTTGTCAATAAAACGTCCGATATCGATACGCAGATCAGCGACGAAATTGACTCCGTGCTTTCATCCGTCAGCGGCGGAGACGGTGAAACCGTGTCTTTTGTGTCCGATAAGAACACCGATGTGGAGTCTGTACAGTTTGTCATCAAAACCGCGGCAATCGAAAAGGCCGAGGCGGCAGAGACCGAAACCACGGGGGAGGAAACGCTGACTTTCTGGCAGAAACTGCTTCGCCTGTTCGGGCTGTACTGATAATGCCCGCTGTGGACTGAATCTGCGGCTGTCCCCTGCCGGAGCATATGAGCCGCACCGCCGACGCACGGCGGGCAAAGACGGAACGGAAAGGGTAAGCAGCAAAAAAGCCTTGAAAGCTGACGCTTTCAAGGCTTTTTTGTGGCGGAGAGAAAGGGATTCGAACCCTTGTTGGAGGACTACTCCAAACACGATTTCCAGTCGTGCGCCTTAGACCAGCTCAGCCATCTCTCCGTACGATAGGCAAACCCGCCGTATAAGAAC
>CAVDLN010000016.1:0-18142 GCA_963609805.1 Erysipelotrichaceae bacterium
CCCCCCCGGAATCCGCCGGGCCCTGCCGGACGGCTTGAATCCGGCTGTTTGCATCGTCGTCCAGTCCCCGGAAGAAAGCACCCGAATCCAGCAGTTCCGCCACGGACACCCCGTTCAGTTCGTCGTCCGGCGCTGCCGGCTCCGGCTGCCAAAGCGTCTGCTTTCCGTTCTCTCGCGCGCCATCAACTGTCTGCTCCTCCGCAGGAGCGGAATCGGCGCCGGCCGCGGCAGCGGTCGGTTCGGATGACTCCGCCGCCGTCTCTCCGGGTTCGGATTTCCGTTCCGACTCCGCGGGAGCTTCCTCCGTCCCGTCCTGAAGCTTTGACAGCTGCTCCCGCAGGAGGGAATCCAGTTCCGCCTGTGCGGCGTCCGTCTCCCGAACGGAGTCCGGCTGCGGTTCTTCCCGCCGCTCCATCTGCTGTTTCAGCCGCTCTGCCCAGTCGGTTTCCGGAGTCTGTCTGAGATCGCTGTCCGACATGATACATCCCTCCCTGCCTCTGTGTTTCGGCGGAGTCCGCTCCCCGCATAACTCTTAACTTTTAACTCTTAGCAAAGGCGTTCCGGGGAACGCCGTGCCAATCAGTTATTTTTCTTTCCGTGCTGCTGCCGTGCCGCCTCGCACAGAACGACGGCCGCGGCGGTCGATACGTTGAAGGAGTTCACTTTCCCGTACATGGGAATGGAAATCACCCCGTCGCACGCCTGCTTGACAACGCGGGACACGCCGTCCCCCTCGCTCCCGAAAATCAGCGCGCAGGGGCCTGTCAGGTCTGTTTCGTAATGCGGCTTTCCGCCCGCCTCGGCGGCGTAGCACCAGATGCCCGCCTGCTTGAGCGACTTGACCGTTGCGGCGATATTGGATACCTTGGCAACCGCCAGATGCTCCATGGCACCGGCGGAGGATTTGGCAACCAGTGCGGTCAGTCCTACCGCGCGGCGCCGGGGAATAATCAGTCCATGTGCCCCGACACCCTCGGCGCAGCGGATCAATGCGCCCAGATTATAGGGATCCGTGATTCCGTCCGCGATAACGATAAGCGGCTCCTCGCCCCGCTCCTTTGCCAGCGCGAGGATATCCTCCACCGAGCAGTAGTCCTTCTGCGCAACCATGGCGATGACGCCCTGATGCGGGACGAAACCGGACATCTCGTCCAGCTTGGCCTTGTCTACTTCCACAACCGGGATTCCCTGCTCGATTGCCTCGGCAACCAGTACGACAATAGAGCCCTCCCGCTCGCCGCGATGCACAAGCAGCTTGTCCACCGTACGCCCGGAGCGCAGCAGTTCCCGCACGGCACTGCGTCCGATGACAAGTCCCGCCGCCGGATCGTACCCCTCGGCGTCCTCTGCGTCGTCCGCCTCGGCTTCCTCCGCCTCCGTCATCTGCTCCTTGACGAATGTGTCGCGGGGCGGAATCTTCTCATAGTCCTTCTTCCTGTCGAAACGGGGGCCTCTGCCTCCGCCTGCCTTTCCCTTCCCCTCGTACGGCCTCTTGTCCGCGCCGTCCTTGTTTCCGTAGTACGGCTTTCTGTCCGCGCTGTTCTTGCTCCCGTAGTACGGCTTTCTGTCCGCGCTGTCCTTGCTCCCGTAGTACGGCTTTCTGTCCGCGCTGTCCTTGCTCCCGTAGTACGGCTTTCTGTCCGCGCTGTCCTTGCTCCCGTAGTACGGCTTTCTGTCCGCGCTGTCCTTGCTCCCGTAGTACGGCTTTCTGTCTGTCCTGCCGTAATTCTTCTCCGTTCCGCCGAAATTTTTGTCGGCGGGATATTTTTTCACGCCGCCTCTTGTGCCCGCAGGGCGTCCTTTGCCGCGGCTGCCGTCATTGTATGCCATTTTTTCTATCTCCTATTCTATCCTGCTCTCTGTACCGACTGATCGGCTCTCCGGCCGCACGATACATATACGGAGATATTATAACACATTTCTTAACCTTTGTACAGGGTTTTTGCGGAAATTCCCGTAGCACGGAAAAGAGGGTGAAAAAACTCGTTTTGAGTTCTTTCATCCTCTTTTCGTTACTCTGAAGTCTGCTCCTCATCCGGGGTATCCGGTCGCAGCTGCGCCTGCAGCATCATATCCTTGACCTTCATCAGCCGCGTGGTGTTTCCGCGCTCGTTTTCATCCAGCTTCATCCGGATCGTTTTGATGGTCTCCAGATAGCGGGGCATCATGATATACTCCAGCGCGTTGACCCTTCGACGGGTTCGCTCGATCTCCTCGGCCAGCATCTGGGCTGTTTTCTCCAGTTCCGCAAGGCGGACAAGATCCTCCAGTATCCCGTTCAGCGCGGCCAGGGACGCGTCAAGCTCTCCGGATGTAAACGCCATGCCGTAGTTGTAACTGTCTGCCCCGCCCGTGCCCTGCATATCCAGGGAAAAGCAGGGTACCGTCACGCTCATGACGTTCTTGTACGATACCTCCAGCCTGCCCTCCTTTTTGGGAAGTATCAGGGCCTCCTTCAGCATCAGCGGGTTGGATGTCGCGCCGGCTATGCCGAAACTGCCCTGATACCGTGCCAGAGCCGCCTCGACGCGTTCGCGCAGGACCTTGTCCTCCCGGACAACCTCCAGAAACTTTTTCATCAGCTCGTCCCGCTTATCCTTGAGCAGCTTATGACCCCGGCGCGCCGTCGCGTAGCGTGCCTGAATCTTCTTCAGCTCCATACGGGTAGGGTTCACTTGCAATTGTGCCATAGCATGGTTTCCTTCCTTGCATCACTTAGGGAATCACCGACCGTCCGGCAGCGTTTCCTTAACAAGTTTTACGGACTGCAGATACATACAGTCCCCGACCGAGGACCGGTCAAAGAAATCGAACCGGACGGCATACAGATTGTCATGCCAGTAGGATTTCCCTTTCAGTTCAAGACGTACGGTATGGCTCTCTCCGTCCGCCAGAACCGGCAGCTTCGCCGAATCCGCCTCGGCAGGCGAACCGTCGTCCCCGCACATGACAAACAGCTGCATCTGCCTTACATCGGAGGACACATCCGCCGGAACCGTATAGGTAATCTCAATAGCCGTATACTCCGACGTATCGATATAATCAAACCTGTAATAATCCAGCCAGCACTGCACATCCTCTCCCGTCGCGGTAAGACATGTTCCCCTGTCCGTAACCGCCGCGCTCGCGTTGTGCTTCTGACCGATTATATTCAGGGTGATTTCGCTTGTGAAGTCCAGTGCCGCACAGTCCTGCAGCGTCTCCGCCGCCGTCTTTGAGAAGTATCCCGCGTCCGGGTCGTCCGTCACGACAACATGCACCGCAAATGCCATGCCGTTCCACGTCACCGCGACATCCGTCTCGCCGATTCCGCGCGCCGTGACAATGCCCGTTCCGCTCACCTTTATCACGCTGTCGTCATACCCCTCGAAGGTCAGGCTGTAGTCCTCCTGCTTATCCACAAACAGCTCGGTAAACGTCCCGTTGCCCCACTGTATCCGTCCGCGTATCTGCGGCCTGAAGGTCGTGCGTTCGCCGTAGTATATGGTGTATGTATCCCGCACCGGCAAGAAGGCCGTCGCGGTCGATCCGCCGCCTGTTTTCGCCGCATCCGTAATCCGCACCCAGAATATATTCTTCAGTCCGTTCTCGGCCGTGACAATCACGGAAGTCTCTCCGACCCCGACGATAACCGCCTCCTCGCCCTCAAAGCGGATCACACCGGTATCATAATCGGAATATGTAAGATCCATGCGGCAGCGATCCCGCTCGAAATAGGTATCATAGGCATACACCAGCGGGGTGAATGATCCCCGGGACAGGTCATACTCGTACACGTCCTGCTCCGTGCGGATCATGGCGGTATACCGTTTCCGCTTGGACGTCAGCTGCGCACGGTTGCGCGGGTCGGGAATATTGCTCTTTGCCTGCTCGGCCGCAAGATCGTTCCCGGAGGACAGGGTCAGCGTTACCGGCTGGACACGGGTATTCCACACGCCCCATCCTTCCCCGTAGGCATAGATGACGCACAGCCTGTCCGCATCCTCGGACAGGCGGATATGACCGTTCGGACGGGAGGAGATTCCCGCGTTGTGCAGGTACCGGTAGGTGCCTTCCTTGACATAGTCAACCGGCTCGAAGGTCAGCCCGTCGTTGGATTCATACACCGCGAGACAGCTTGACACGCTCATGCGGCTGGATGTGCAGACTCCGATAAACTTGCCCCACTCCTCGACATACTTGATATCCAGCGAGTCATCACTGCCCTTGCTGCACGCCATGCCGTGAAACTGCAGGGTGGCGGGCCAGTTCTCGTTCGCGGCATCCGCCGTCGCCGCCATGGTGTAGCTGCCGGAGGGAGCCGTACAGGTATAATACAGGTACAGCGTCCCGTTCAGTTCGACAAAGCTCGGCTCGCCGATCCCCCAGCTCTCCCAGTTCTCGTCAAAATACACGATAGGCTGACAGTCGGGACCGCCCCAGCCGCTGCCGTTCCACTTTTCGAAGGGACCGTCCGGATTTTCGGAGCGTGCGACAAACAGATTGTTGCAGTAGCCCGAGGAATTCAGCGTGGAGGTGTACCCGAGATAGTAGTAGCCGTTGAAATACACAACGCCCGGGTCGCAGTTGGAAAAATGATCCATGGAGTCCTGCGTGGGGGTCAGCACGACCTTCTCGTTCTCCCATGTTGCGCCGCCGTCCGGCGAATGGCGGTAGGATATCCAGTCCCATTCCCCGGACACGGTGCCGACGCAGGCAAAATAGGCATCAACGCTGCCGTCCTCATTGTAAAGGTAGGTACAGCCGTAGCGGTACCCCCATTCCTTGCCGTCGGTCAGCAGATAGATGTCATAGCCGTCTCCGGCGATTGCCATGTCCGCCACCAGCGAAGTGTCCGGCTCGGTTATGTCTATTCTGGAGGCCTCGAAATAATCGGTCGCGGCGGGCTCCGTTTCCGTCCCCGTTTCCGTTACTGTTTCTGCCGCCGTGTCCGTACCGTCACCGGGCTCTGACTCCGCAGCGGACGCCGTCGCGCCGGTGGATGTGGATTCGGTCTCCGCAGCCGTCCCGGTTTCCGCACCCCCGCTGCCTGTGCAGCCGGAAAGCAGGCACAGCGCAATCACAAGAGCAGCGGCGGCCGTCACCGCGGCAAGAATGCGTTTTTTCATGGGAACCTCCTTTTCCGGTACGGATCAATCCTCTTTCGGCCAGTACTTCTCCACCAGTTCCGGTTTGATACGCTTCATTTCGGAGCGCGGCAGGATGGAAAGCAGCTTCCAGCCGAGATCCAGCGTCTCCTCAATGGATCTGTCCTCGTTGAACCCCTGATTGATGTACTGTTCCTCGAAGGCATCAGCAAATTTGGCATACAGACGGTCCATCGGCGTCAGCGCCGCCTCTCCCAGCACCACCATCAGCTCCTTGGCCTCCTTACCGCGGGCATAGGAGGAAAACAGCTGGTTCATGGTTCCGGCGTGATCCTCACGCGTCTTTCCCTCGCCGATTCCCTTGTCCTTCAGTCGGGACAGGGACGGCAGGACATCCACGGGCGGCAGATATCCCTTGCGGTACATTTCGCGGGAAAGAATGATCTGTCCCTCCGTGATGTACCCGGTCAGGTCGGGAATCGGGTGCGTTTTGTCGTCCTCCGGCATGGTCAGGATGGGAATCATGGTAATGGATCCCGTGCTGCCCATCTTGCGCCCGGCCCGTTCATACATGGTAGCAAGGTCGGTGTACAGGTAGCCCGGGTATCCGCGGCGTCCCGGCACCTCCTTGCGTGCAGCGGACACCTCACGCAGTGCCTCGGCATAGTTGGTGATATCGGTCATGATGACCAGCACGTGCATGTTGCAGTCAAACGCAAGGTATTCGGCGGCGGTCAGTGCCATGCGCGGTGTGGATATGCGCTCGATGGCGGCATCCGACGCCAGATTGATAAACAGCACGGTGCGGTCAATGGCACCCGTGCGGCGGAAATCGGAGATAAAGAAATCCGCCTCCTCAAAGGTAATGCCGATAGCGGCGAACACGACGGCAAAGCGGCTGTCGGAGCCCCGCACCTTTGCCTGCCGCGCAATCTGTGCGGCAAGGTTGGCGTGCGGCAGGCCGGAACCGGAAAAAATCGGCAGCTTCTGCCCACGCACCAGTGTGTTCAGTCCGTCAATGGTGGATATGCCGGTCTGAATGAACTCGGAGGGATAATAGCGGGCAGCGGGATTGATGGGGGATCCGTTGATGTCCAGCGATTTTTCCGGCAGGATGGCAGGGCCGTTGTCGATGACCTCGCCCATACCGTTGAACACGCGTCCCAGCATATGCTCGGACACCGGCAGCTCCACCCCGTGCCCCGTAAAGCGCACCTTGGATTCCGCCAGATTCAGTCCGGCGGCGGAATCGAACAGCTGCACCAGCACATTGCGTCCGTTTACCTCCAGTACGCGGCAGCGGCGAACCTCGCCGTTCGGCAGCTCGATTTCACCCAGTTCGTCATATTTGACGCCCTCGACCTGCCGCACCAGCATCAGCGGTCCGGCGACCTCCTCTATGGTTCTGTATTCCCGAATCATTCTGCTCCTCCTCCCTTATGCCTGCCGCGCATCGGCGACCAGCCTGTCCAGCTCCGCCGTCATGGCCGCATACACGGAGTCCGCCTCCGCGCTGCAGGATGCGGCCGGCACCGCCTTGAATCGTCCGATCCGTTCCCGTACGGGCAGGTTGGACACGTCCTCGACATCGGCACCGTCCGCTACCGCGCGGCGTGCCTTGTCCTCAAAGGCAAATATCAGCTTCATCAGCGTGTGCTGCTTGTCCAGCGGGGTGTAGCTGTCCTCGCCCTCAAACGCGTTCTGCTGCAGGAAATCCTCCCGGATGGAACGGGCGGTCTCCAGTGTCAGCCGGTCATCGGCCGACAGCGCGTCCATACCGACCAGCTTGACAATCTCGTCCAGATCCGCCTCCAGCTGGAGCGTTTTCAGGCAGCGGCCGGTCAGCTCCATCCAGTCGGGAGCGACTTCCCCGCAGAACCACGGCTCCAGCCGTTCGCGGTACAGCGAATAGGAATTCAGCCAGTTGATGGCGGGGAAATGGCGGCGGTAGGCCAGCGTCGCATCCAGTCCCCAGAACACCTTGACAATGCGCAGCGTCGCCTGCGTGACCGGCTCGGAAATATCTCCGCCCTGCGGAGACACCGCTCCGATGGCGGACAATGCGCCCTGCCTTCCGTCCGAACCCAGGCAGACCACTTTCCCGGCGCGCTCATAGAACTGCGCCAGCCGGGATGTCAGATAGGCGGGATATCCCTCCTCACCCGGCATTTCCTCCAGCCGTCCGGACATCTCGCGCAGAGCCTCCGCCCAGCGTGACGTGGAGTCTGCGATAACGGCGACCGAGTACCCCATATCCCGGTAATACTCCGCAATCGTGATGCCCGTGTATATGGACGCCTCGCGCGCGGCGACAGGCATATCCGACGTGTTGGCAATCAGCACGGTGCGCTCCATAAGCGAACGGCCGGTGCGCGGGTCGGTCAGTTCCGGGAATTCCCGCAGCACGTCAGTCATTTCGTTGCCGCGCTCGCCGCACCCGATGTATACCACCAGATCCACGTCGCTCCACTTGGCAAGCTGGTGCTGCACCACGGTCTTGCCGGATCCGAAGGGACCGGGGACGCAGGCGGTTCCGCCCTTGGCGATGGGGAACAGGGCATCTATCACGCGCTGTCCCGTAATCATCGGCTCGACGGGCGGCAGCTTTCCGGCATAGGGACGCGCCACACGCACGGGCCATTTCTGCACCAGCGTGATCTCCTCAATGGTGCCGTCGTCCAGCTTGAGCTTTCCGATGCGGTCAGTCACCTTGAAATCGCCGGTATACAGCTCCATGATCGTGCCGCGTTTGCGGGGTGGGCACATGATTTTATGGAGTATGGTGGCGGTTTCCCGCACGGTACCGTAGATATCGCCGGGTTCGACTTTGTCCCCGTAGCCCAGCTTTGCCTCAAAATGCCATACCTTTTCCCGATCCAATGCCGGCTCGTCTATGCCGCGGCAGATGTTGGAGCCGTATTTTTCGCACATGGCGGACAGCGGACGCTGAATGCCGTCGTAAATGGATGTCAGCAGTCCGGGTCCGAGCTCCACCGACAGCGGCGCGCCGGTGGACACGACCCTGTCCCCGCGGCCCAGTCCCGCCGTCTCCTCGTACACCTCAATGGAGGCGCGATCCCCGTGCATTTCGATAATCTCACCGATCAGACGGTTCGGACCGACGCGCACCACGTCGAACATATTGGCGTTCCGCATCCCCTCGGCAATAACAAGAGGCCCGGACACCTTCAGAATTTTTCCTTCAACCATTTTCATGACCTTGCTCCTGCGTCAGCAAAAGCGTCCTTTCAGAAAGTAATGGAATCTGCCTCATCCGGCGTATCCTTAATCGTTTTCCTTAAAGAGAATATCCGCACCGACGGCCCGTTCCGCCGCGGTTCTGAGCGCCGCCATCCCGTATCCGGTTGAGCCGCCCCTGCCGGGCAGCGTGACCACGGCGGGCAGCGGTCTGTCCCGATAAACGGCCATATCCGCCTCCAGCTCGGCGGCATAATTCTCGACGATAAAAATAATGGCGTAGGAATCGTCCTCCGCCAACTGATGCAGGATACGTCCTGCCTCGGCGGCATCCGCCGCCTCGTGTACGGAGAACCCGATTGCCATGTATCCGAGTACGCTGTCCCTGTCGCCGATGATGCCGATTTTATACATAACTTTCCCTCACCCTCTCCCGCGTCTGTGCGGGCGACATGCCCGCCTCGCGGGCCGCAAGGACGATGCGGATATTGCGCACGGCGGTTTCCCATCCGTACAGGTATCCGCCGGGCACCGTCACCCCGAAGGGAACCCGCGCATCCCGCCTCACCAGCTCCATGTGGGTATCGTCGCAGCATTTTTCAAGAGCAGCAAGGGATTTGTCCGTCTGTTCCATCCGCCGCACAAGCCCCTCATAAAGAGGCAGACGTGTCGTGCGCAGACGCCAGAGAAGCGCCTCCTCGCCATCCGCCTCGCCCTGTACAGCCAGGAAGAACTCCTTCCCCAGCGTTCCTCCCTCCAGCAAAGCCTCCTCAAGGAACCGCTCCGTCGACACGCCGGAGGAAAGGCGCAGGATACGCAGGGCAATCATGACATTGGTCAGGTCAATCTTTGCCTTTACCCAGCCTGTCAGCGCGGGTTCGCCCGCATCCGTCACGGCCGCCAGCATGTCCCGGTAGCAGGCGCGGTCCAGCCGCAGATCAATCAGGCGCGGATCTCCGGATTTTGCATATGCCTCCCGCGCGTCCGGCAGAGCCGCCAGAAGTGCGGGCGGCACACCCCGTGCCAGCTCGGGCGGCGGCGTCTCCGTCCCGATCAGCGTCAGGACATCCGCAGCCGGAACCGTCCCGAAATCGAACAGCATCTCCGCCGTCTCCGCATCGCTCAGCCGGCGGATATGGCATTTCAGTGCCATTTTCAGATTGCTGCAGTCATAGGGGTAACGCATCCAGTCAAATACGGCCGCCTCGGGAACGCAGGACGCCACCTCGGCGTAGGCGTCCCGCAGGATGCCGAGCAGTGCAGCCTCCGTACCCCCGTCTGCAATGCCGTATTCCGCCAGCCGCGCCTGCGCCTCGGCATCGGTTTTCGCATCGCACAGCGCCTCCACGCGCTCCCGCCCGACAATGCGGTTTTCCAGCATCCGCAGGCGGGCGGAGGCATACATATATTCGGTTTCTTTGATTTTTCTCATGAGTATCCGCCTTTCCCCGTCGGGCTGCGATGCTGCCCGTCAGGATTTCCCGCCGAACAGGATTCCGGACACGCGTCCCTCCGTCCGACTGCGAACCTCATCGAACATCATGCGCAGCGAGCAGTTGATTTCAACCTCTCCGCACCGCAGGATAAGACCTCCCGTAATGTCGGCAGTCTCGTTCGGCAGCGTCACCGCCTCCGGCCGGGTCAGCCCGATTTTTGCGAGATCCCCCGCGCGCACCCCGTCTATCAGTCCCTGCCCGTATGCCTTGCGGTCGCGTTCGTTGAGCAGAATTTCGTACACCGCGGGAGCTATATCCTCCCCGTACAGGCGCAGACTCTCCTGCTCGTCCTCCAGCTGCCGCCGCATTGCCGCTTTCAGCATACCCGCAAGCAGCGCCGCGTACTTTTCCGACGAAAGGTCGCGGATTTCCTTTTCCGCTCTCCGGTACGCCTCTCCGACGAGCCCGCTCCGCGTCTCCAGCAGAACGTCCCGCCGCGCCGTTTCCGACGCAGACTTTGCCCGCCGGATCAGCGCCTCGCCCTCGCGTCCGGCCGCATCGCGCAGCCCGTCGCATTCCTTCTCGGTTTTCTCCGCGGCGGCTGCGGCGGCTGCATCACAGTCCGCTCTCGCCTCCGCCAGTACGGCACGGGCATCGGCTTCGGCATCGGCAATGATCTTTCCGGTTACCTTTTCAAGTCCCGTCATATCCAGTCACCGGCACGCATCAGGCAGGGAAGTTGGCAACCATCAGCAGCGTGATCAGCAGCGAGAAAATGGCGTATGTCTCCACCAGTGCGGCAGAGGTGATTGCCTTTCCCAATTCTCCGGGGCGCTTGGACAGCAGGCTGATGCCGGCAGCCGAGACGCGCGCCTGCTTGATGGCGGAAAAGTATCCCGCCAGTGCGATAGGCAGCGAAGCCATGACAAAATAGGCTCCCTGCGCAACCGTAAGATCCAACGGAGTTCCGAACAGGCCGATGGTATTCAGCATCAGGAACGAGGCAACCATGCCGTACACGCCCTGCGTCATAGGCAGTGCCTGCAGAGCCAGTGCCTTACCGAACAGGGAGGGGTCCTCGGACAGCAGCCCGCTGGATGCCTCACCGACAATGCCGACGCCCTTTGCGGAGCCGAGGCAGGGCAGTGCCACAGCGAGTGCCGCGCCCAGCAGGGCAAGGTTGCGTCCGCAGAAGATTCCTTTGATAACCTCGCTGCCGGCGGAAGTCTGGGCCTCTCCGGGAGCGGGCTGAGCAGCGTCTCCGCTGATAGGCTCGATGGGTTCCTCGGCAAAGGCGCACACGGTAAAGAGCGTGAGTGCGAACAGGGACAGCAGCATAACGGCAATTGTCTTGCGCAGGGTATTGCGTTTCATAGCGGATTAAACTCCTTTATAGTATTTTTTTTGTTTTTGGTATACAGGTTTGTCAGCCGTCCCTGTCCTCATCGGACGCGACGGTCGAGTACTTTTCGGACGGAAGAACCGGCTCAAACGGAACGCCGCCGTCCTCATAAAACTTTCCGAAAAATTCCAGATACTGCAGGCGGCTCGTATGAACGAAAGCGCCCAGCAGGTTGATGCCCATATTCAAGGCATGTCCGACCAGCATGATCAGCGCCATTTTGACAAAACCGCCCGGTGAAGGGCCTCCCATGGTGGCTATCAGGTTTACAACCTGCGCGATAACGCCTGCCGCCAGTCCCAGGGCAAGAATGCGGCAGTAGGACAGGAGGTCGGAGGCGTAATTTATCAGGTTGTACAGCCCCAGAAGTCCCTTTCCGATCCGCAGAACCGGATTTTTCTCCGCGCGGCCCGCCGTTGCCACGATCATCAGGACGGCGACGCCGCAGAGGATATATCCGACCGTCGGACGGACAAACGCCACGCCGATGCCGGCGAACAGAATCCACCACGACCCGACGTCGAATATGGCCGAGAACACCTGTCCGTCACGGCAGAGCAGATAAAACTTGATCGCCATGCCGCCCAGCAGATGGACGCCGCCCATGGCAAGCGACACCACAAGGAAGGCCATCGGCTCCTCCAGCGGGTTGAGCGAAACCTTCCTGCCGCCCAGCGCGACCGACAGTCCGTTGAACCACGGAGCCGCCGCCTTGGCCGCCTCGGCCGAATCATAGCCCATCAGGTTTACCATGACGGCATACGGCATATCGCCGAACCAGCCGCCGAACACGGCGCCCATGATCATGCAGGAAATTCCGCACCAGCCGAACATGTTGAGCATCCGCTTCATGCCGCCCTCCATGTGGAGCAGGCGCGGCGCCAGAAATCCGGCCAGCACCAGCAGGGCACCGTATCCGACATCCGCAAACATCAGCCCGAATATGACGAAATAGAACAGGCTCATGATGAAGGTCGGATCATACGTGCCGTATTTGGGATAGGAGTACATTCCGACCACCCACTCAAAGTTGGAGGCATACCCGTTGTTGCGGAGCAGGACGGGCGGCTGCTCGTCCCCGGTCGGGTCGCTCATCTCGTAGGCGCAGAACAGCTTGTCCAGCGCGGCGGACACACGCCCGTCCCGTGCGGCCGGCACCCAGCCCTCCAGCACGGCGCACTGCCCCGTGGTGGCCAGCTTGGCTTTCTGCCGCGCGGTAATCAGGGCGGTATTCTCATTGTCATACAGGATTTCCGCATCCGGGGCAAACTCCGCCAGCTGTTTCAGACGGGCCGTATCCCGCTCTGTCTGCTCGGCAATCTCCCGCCTCCGGTTTCGGATCGCGCGGTTCACGTCCCGCGCACCCGGAGCCCGTCCGTTCCGCGGCGCGGCGTACGGCTCGGCGGAAAAATCAGCCCGCACAAACCCTATGCCGGACAGCGCCCGGTTGACGGATTCCTCCTCCTTCTTCAGGAAAATCACACCGATATACAGCCCGTCCCCGTCTTCCCGCACGGTCTCCGCTCCGGCATCCAACCCTCGCAGGGCATCGGTAACGGACGACAGCTGCGTTTTTGCCGGCAGGGATCCGAGCCACACCCCGCACAGCTCCGTATCTCCGCCGCACAGCGGCCAGTCGCCGTCAAGCCACGGCATCAGCGCAGCCGCGCGGGTGCGGAGCTGTGCATCCTCTGCCTGTCCGGCACACATCCTTGCGTCCAGCTCCCGTGTCTCCCGCACCACGCTCCATACAGCCTCCCGGCTGCCGCACAGCGGGTAGGTATCGCTGTCGGGCAGCGACTGCCGCAGCCACGGCTTCGGCTTCCCCGTATACCGGTTAAGGACGGTCAGCGCCTCGCTCACGGTCTTTACGCGCTCCTCAGCCTCCGCCCGCTGGCTGTCGCAGCTGACGCGTAGCAGCTCGCCGTCCCCGACGGGCGTCGTGTGAACCTCCACGCATCGCAGACGGATCAGACGGCGGATAAGGGCATCGGCATCCCGCTCCGGCGTCAGCACCGTCAGCTTCTTCATTACGGCTATTGACATGAATCAAACATCTCCCATACGATCACCCGGACGGCCTCCTTCATATGCCCGTCGGCCGCCTCCCGCAGCGCATCCGCATCGGCCTTTGCGTCCTCTCGGCTCTGCCGGACCAGCTCGTCCGCCTTGGTCTGCATGCTGCCGAGGCCCGCCTGCAGGGCGGCAGACAATTCCTTTATCCGCGCGTCATGCTTCTCGGCGCACGCCTTCTCGTTGTCCGCACGCATTTTCCGGGCTTCCGCCGCGGCGTCCGCCCGGATTTTCGCCGCCTGCGCCTCCGCATCGCGCACTCTGTCTATCGCTTCCCTGGACAATCCATCCACCTTCTTCCCACTGCATCAGATTTGTATAGATTTGTATGTCTTGCCTATTCCTTTGCTTTTCCGGGGCATGTCCGCACAACGTCGGTATTATACCCGAAATCGGCCGCGAAAAAAATGGACAACCTGCCCCGCCTTGACGGAAAACCGAACAATCCGGAACTTTTGCACAAAAAGCGCGGAGCCCTGCGCCCGGCCTCTTTTCCGTTCTTGCTCTTCACTGCGGGTATACGGCTGTCAGGGACGCGCTTCCGCCCGTCTTACCCGTCCCGGCCTGCCCGTAGGTATTGTCACCCTTTACGCGGACGCTGCCGTCCTCATACAGGTAAGCGGTGAAATTATGGCCTGCCGCGACGGCAGTCACGCCGTCTCCGACGTTCAGCTTCCGCGGCGTTCCGCCCGTCACGGCCGAACCGATGGCGCCTCCGTTGTTCAGTCCGTACACATACACGTCGCCCGATTCGGACAGTATGGCAACGTCGCCGAAATATACCGACGCCGTCTCAACGACGGACATGAGCTTCTGGAAGGAGGGATCGTTGCCGCCCCCCTGCGAAAAGCTGCCGAGATCGCGCCAGCCCGCGTAGTACAGATCCCCGCTCTCCGTGACGACGAGGCACTCATGCTCGCCGGACGAAACCGCCACCGCGTCGGATCTCAGCAGGGTCGGCTCGGTCAGTCTGTCTCCCGCGCCTGCCAGCATTTTGTTCCACCTGTTGTCGCCCAATCCGTACAGGCAGGCGTTCTCGTTGATATACAGTGTGGAACGCCGTCCGGCGGACATGGTTACAACGTGATCCGCCACGCGCACAAAGGAGGCGGAGGAGCTTCCGGACGCCCGTATCTGCCCGTACGAGTTGTTGCCGACGCCCCAGAGAACTCCGTTCTCATCCAGCACCAGCATATGGTCAAACCCTACGCTGACATCCTTGATTTTCCCGGAAAAGCTGACAAGTCCGCGCTTCGCGTCGTCCGATGTCCCGTTGCGGCCCAGCTGCCCCGCGCCGTTGGCTCCGACGGTATACAGCTTGCCGTCCCGCGTCAGGATAGCGGTCATCCATGCGGTGCTGCCGTTTTCAAAGTCGCAGCCCGAACTGGTCGCGACCTTTGCCACGTTTTTCATGACAAGGGTTGGTTTCGCGACCGTGGCGGCGGAGGAATTCAGCCCCAGCACGCCGCCGCGGTTGTCCCCCCACGCGTACAGGTCTCCGTCCTCTGTCAGGCAGAACAGGTAGGTTGCGCCCGCCACCAGCGTACCGGTCGGGACATCCGCCTCCCCGGAGGTGTTCTTTTTCGCGTACACGGACACGGTGCCGGAGCAGGTGACGGTGAAGGTCGCCTCCCCCTGCCCGGTATCCGTCGTGACCGTCCGGGTCTTTCCGTCGCTTCCCGCCCAGACAATGGAGGTAAGCGTATACCCCGTCAGCGCCGCTGCCTTGATGCGCAGCGTCCTGCTGTCGTCCTCAAAGCGGAGCTGCGTGTCGGTTGTGACTGTCTCCCCGTTGCAGGATACCGCCGCGCGGACCGAGCTGAAGGAGAAGGTCACCTTCTTGTTTGTCAGCGTCTCCATGTCCGCCGCCGTCACGCCAAAGTAGCTGTACATATGCTTAAGACCGATTGCCTGCCGCTTGGCGATAAAGGAACGCATCTTCCCGACCTCGCGGTTCCACGTGGAAACCGACGCGCCCTCATTGCCCCAGCGTGCCTGTTGCAGCGGCATCAGCGCATCCCGCTCGGCGATCATTTCCTCCAGCACATCTCCGAGATACTCCGGTGTGAATATTTCCGTAAACACCTCGTAGTAGCGCAGGATGAACTTCTGCTTAAATGTATCGTTCCGCATCAGCGCGCGCATGATGGTGCCGCAGACCGAATTTGAGTCGAAAGCCCAGAAGAAATTCTCGCTTTCGGTGGTGAAATCATAGAAGGACAGACCCATGTCCATATCCAGCAGGGTGAAGTGCCATTTCGTGTCCATGCCGGACGGGTCATCCGGATTTTTGTTCCGCCAGACCTTGATGTTGTTTTCCGGCCAGTCGCGCGCGACGAAGAACAGCCGCGCCACCCACATGTCGATGAAAGAATCGATGTCCATGAGCGAGCAGATGTACCCGTAGTTGTCCTGCACCGCAAGACTGTTCTTGCGCATGTAGGCCACCATGTCGTTGAAGGGTTTCTCGTCGCCCTCCTCGCCGGAGGACAGCACGAAATCCGCGTTGGTGTTGGTATGCACCTGGCTGTAATCGCTCTCCACAACCGCCACGTTGTCCTTGTTCACGCCGTAATGCGACTCGACATACTCCGGACTGTACCGTTCGCGCATGTTGTACACGCCCCAGAACTCACCGTTGACAAAGACCAGTGTGGAGGCGGTCGCCATGGTATCGACATTCAGTACGGAGGAGGCCCGCTGCATATAGGCATCCCGGATATAGGAAGAAGCACAGTCATTGCCGGAATTGCGGAGCAGCAGGCGGGAGAAGGAGGTGATGGCCTCGCCGCGGCTGTTCAGCGCCCTGCCCCCGAATATATCGTAGTTCAGATCGGAGTCAAGGCCTCCTTCCTCGTTGAGAGAACCCTTGTAGTAAACGCGCAGCGACTTCATAGCCCAGCCGGAGGATCCGTTCCCGCTGACCGCCAGCTCCACCTGCGAATTGCCGACGCGCGTACCCGTGGAGTCAAACACCTCCATGCGTGCCGCGCCGCGCGGCCGGGTATCCGTTATGACGCCCGTCGGGCAGTAGTTGCTGTAGAATCCGTTCGAGCCGATCATTTTCTCCTGCTGCATGGAGATCGACACGATGGACACGCCGTATGCCTCCAACTCCGGCGCGATGAAGTAGGTGTTCGTGAATACGGCTGTGGAATCCGTTCCGTCGGTGGCATATGCCTTGATGACATAGCCGCCCGGCATGGTGGATACAGTCGGGCGGGCACTGCCGTGCAGGCGCGTCCATGCCTTGGTGACGGGACCCCACGCGGCGGCGGAGGAATCCGAAAGCATTATATCCGTCCGGCACTCCATGCGGGAGCTGCTTGTCGTCGGGTCGGATCCGTCCGTCGTGTAGTAAATGGTGTAGCCGTCCGGCGCGCCGAGCCGCAGAGTAACGGCGGAATCATAAATACCCGCCGGATGGGAGAATGTCACTTCACTGATGCGGGGGCGGATTACGTCGTTGACCGCGCCCGTCGACGTAACGGTGCAGAGCTGCGCCAGCTTGGCGGAATCCGCCTTTGTGATATTGACGACATGATACCCGCTGTAGGCCGTCTTTGCCGTGCGCACGGCTATCTTGTTGCGGGACAGGTTGTCCACTGCGAAAACCGACTGCACCGGCGCGGTCTGGGACGCGTAGAATACCGAAACCGTTCCCGTCAGCGTGATGATGTCGTCATCCGCGTTGACGATGCGGTTGCTGCGCGCCAGCACCAGCCGTATCTCCTCATGGTCGAACAGAACATCCCATTCCAGATCATAAGCCGCTATGCTCATGACGCCCGTGCCGTCGTCATATCCGTCCGGTGACGCGGTGCGCACAAGGTAGTAGCCCTGCGCCGGAATCACCGCATCCTCCGGGAATACAAGTCTTGTATACGGCTTTCCGCCGTCCGATTTGTAAAACAGCGCAAGCCCGTACAGGGACATCGGTTTGGCTGTCGTGTTATAGAGCTGTACAAATCCGTTCCCGATCGCCGCCTTTTCGGCCTTCTTGCCGGTTCCGTACACCTTTTCGATGATCAGCCCTTCCCATTCAGACACATCCTCCGAAGCATCCGGTTCGGTCGGCTTCTCCGTGGGCTGCTCGGTCGGAGGCTCGGTCGGTTTTTCCGTCGGGGTCTCGGTCGGCTTCTCCGTCGGTTTTTCCGTCGGGGTCTCGGTCGGCTTCTCCGTCGGTGTGCCGTCCGCGGAAACAGCTTCCGTTTCGGTTTCGGTTTCGGTTTCGGTTTCTGTTTCTGTTTCTGTTTCTGTTTTCGATTCGGTTTCGGACTCCGTTTTGTCCGCGGCATCCGTATCCGCGCTGCCGGTCGGCTCCCCCGTAGGCGAATCCGCCGTATCCGCCGATCCATTCTCCGCGGTCGGAGTGTCCTGCTCGGACTGCTCCGCAGCGGTGGTGGAATCCTCGCCGAAACCTATGCAGGCCGACAGAATCAGGCAGCCCGCAAGCAGGCATACCGCTGCCGCCGTCCATATGATCCGGGGCACATTCCGACGTGCCGTAAACAAGTACTTCCTCATGTGTTCGTTCCTTTCGTTCTCCCCCTGTGCGGTGCGGACTTGACCTTCCTTTTGTGCGGCATAGGCATCCTATGCATCGTATACATTTCCATTATACCAGTTTGCTCGGATATTGTCAACCGGTTTGCATTTTTTTATACATATTGTCAGCGGGCAAAAGCGGGCGGGAATTTCCGTCCGCGGCGAAAACCTCTTGACAATTCGCCGCCTGTCGTGTACAATGAATGCGGTTGCAAATCTTTCGCAAATAAAGAACCGATTATTTTATTTTCATATTCTGATTATTTTCATATTCTGATTATTTTCATATTCTGAAAGGAGTCTTTTATGAGCCAAATATCCGTTCCGCGCCCCGAATATCCCCGCCCGCAGTTTGTCCGCACCGCATGGATGAATCTCAACGGCGTATGGTCCTATAT
>CAVDLN010000016.1:18152-22353 GCA_963609805.1 Erysipelotrichaceae bacterium
GTCCTATATGACCGACCGTGCGGAAAGCGGCGAGGAGCGCGGATTCCAGAACGGCGCCCCCTTCACCGAGTCCATCACCGTCCCCTTCTGCCGTGAGAGCCGCCTGTCCGGCATCGGCGACACGGATTTCTGCGGCTGCGTCTGGTATCGGCGCACCGTTTCCCTGCCCGAGGACTGGACGCGCTCCGGCCGCCATACCCTGCTGCACATCGGGGCGTGCGACTACAGAACCTCCGTATGGGTCAACGGGCAGTACATCGGCGACCATGTCGGCGGATATGTTTCCTTCTCCTTTGACATCACGTCCGCGCTGGCGGCAGGTGAGAACACCCTGACCATACGCGCCGTCGACCATGTCCGCTCCCACGAACAGCCCGCCGGAAAGCAGTGCGACCGCTATGCGTCCTTCTGCTGCTCCTATACCCGCACAACCGGCATCTGGCAGACCGTATGGCTGGAAAATCTGCCCGCCATGTACATCTCCCGCACCAAATACTACCCGGACATCGACCGCCGGAAACTGGTCATCGAGGCATGGACAGTCGGCGGGGAGGGACTTGCGCTGACGGCGGACGCCGCCTTCGCGGGCAGACCTATGGGACATGGAGAGGCTGTCGTTCACGGCGGTCACACCGTGCTGGAACTGCCCCTTGACGAGCTTCACCTCTGGGAGGTCGGTGCGGGACGGCTGTACGACCTGACTCTGACCTTTGGCGAAGACCGCGCGGATAGCTACTTCGGCATGCGGAAAATCGAGTGCCGGGACGGCTTCCTGTACCTGAACGGAAATCCCGTTTTCCAGCGGCTGGTGCTGGATCAGGGCTTCTATCCGGACGGCATCTATACCGCTCCGACCGCCGCCGAGCTGGAGGCGGATATAGACCGCTCGCTTGCCATGGGCTTCAACGGCGCACGCCTGCACCAGAAGGTGTTCGAGCCGCAGTTTTTGTCCCTGTGCGACCGCAAGGGCTACATCGTCTGGGGCGAGCACGCCAACTGGGGACTGGACATCGCCCGTCCGGCAGCCTTTGAGAACTTCCTGCCCGAATGGTGCGAGGTGCTTGCGCGGGACTTCAACCACCCCGCCATTATCGGCTGGTGTCCGCTGAACGAAACGCAGTCCAATCAGAATCCCGCCTTTGTGCGCCTGCTGGCCACGGTCACACGGCAGTATGACACGACGAGACTGTACATTGATGCCTCCGGCTGGACGCACATTCCCGGCCTTACCGACATCATGGACATACACGATTACGAGCAGGACCCCGCCGTTCTCGCCGAACGGCTGGCGCCGCTGGCCGGAACAGGCACATACGACGTCCACCGCCTTCTCGGAGCGGATCACCGTCTGGAGGCCCGCCCGACCTTTGTCAGTGAGTACGGCGGAATCCGCTGGGCTCCCTCCGATGCCGCGGGATGGGGCTACGGACAGGCTCCGCTCAGCGAGCAGACATTCCTCGACCGCTTCCGCGGGCTGACGGAGGTGCTGCTCTTCCATCCGCGCATCGGCGCCCTGTGCTATACCCAGCTGACCGATGTCGAGCAGGAACTGAACGGGCTGTACACCTATGACCGCCGGCCGAAATTCGATCCCGCGTTCATGCACTCCGTTCTGACCCAGAAGGCAGCCATTGAAAAATAAGGGGAATCGGCACATGAAAAGGAAAGCCGCCGCACGGAGACGACGCGCGCGTAAGGCCGCCGTTCTCTGCCTGTCGGCAGCCGTTCTGGCCGTCTGCCTGCTCGGCGGATGCGGCGGAGCGGATACCGGCACGGAAACGGATCCGCGCGCAGCGCTGCGCACAGCGTCTGTCACCGACGGCAGCGGCAATACGGAATCCGATACGGAGCGGGACACCGACGCCGGCGTCTCTGCGTCCGATGCCGGTGAGACGGAAAGCGGAAACACGGAGAGCGGCGTCGGCCTTGACGCGGTCACGGATGTAACGCTGCCCGCCGACAGCAGCGAATTTTCCCCAGCGCTGGCAGGGCAGCTGCTGGGTCTCTGCACCGGCAATACCGTTGAAGGAAGCGCTGCCCGCTTTGAGAAAGCCGGTTTTACGGCGGTTCTGCACAAAAACTACGACAAGGCCGACTCGGATCCCTCCCATACCTGCGCATACTCGGTAGGGCGGAAAACCGTAACGCGGGACGGGCGGGAACGCACCGTCCTGCTGGTTGCCGTCCGCGGCACAAACGCGGGCGAATGGTACTCCAACGTCGACGTCGTCCCGTCCCGCAGCGGAGACACGGCATTTGCCGAGAATTTCTACCTGGCCGCGCAGGATGTCTATGAGGGCATCCGCCCGCTCCTGACCGATGCGGACGACCCGGTTATTCTGGTCTGCGGACACAGCCGGGGGGCGGCGTGCGCCAATCTGCTCGGCGTCCTGCTCAACGCGGAGCGCGGAACAGACGATGTGTTCGTCTACACCTTCGCGTCGCCCAACACGGTGCGGAAAGCCCCCGACGTGGACTGCTCCAATATTTTCAACATCATCAATCCCTGCGACCCCGTGACGGCCGTTCCGCCGGCATCGCTCGGATTTTTCCGTGCGGGAAGGGATATCACGCTGCCCGGCAGCACGGAGACCATAGCCTTGCTGAAAAAGCTTACGGACACCATCGACGCGCTTGTCCCCACCGTAACCTCCTACTACGAGGACAGGCACTCCCTGTCCGGCCCCGGTCTGTCCGAGGACGGGCTCAGCGCCTATAATCTGGCGCGCACGCTGGCGGATCTTTTCGTGCAGGCAACAGCCGGAGGCGGGAGCGGGAGCGGATCCGGGGCGGATCTCTCCGGGCTGCTGTCCGTGTCGGAGGACAGTGATCTGTACCCCTTCGTGCAGACGGTCACGTCTCTCTACAAAAGCGACGATCTCATCAAACTGTTCCGTCGCCATATGCCGGAGGTTTACCTGAGTCTTATGACCTCCGCCGATCTGACAGCACAAACGCAGGCGGAAGGGGGAACATAACCGCATGGCTTATATCGAATTCGACAACGTATGCAAATTTTATCCGCCCGACACGCATGCGCTGGACAACATGAGCTTTTCCGTCGAGAAAGGCGAGCTGTGCGTCATCGTCGGGCACAGCGGTGCGGGAAAAACAACTCTTTTGAACATACTGGGCGGCATGGACACCGCCACCTCCGGGCATGTACGGCTGGACGGTCACGAAATCACCGGTCTCGGCGGACGCGCCCTGACGGAATACCGCCGGAACGATGTCGGGTTCGTGTTCCAGTTCTACAATCTGGTGCAGAACCTGACGGCACGCGAAAACGTGGAGCTGGCGGCGGAAATCTGCCGCGGGAGCCTGCCGGCGGAGGACGTGCTGACAAAGCTGGGTCTCGCCGACCGCATGGATAATTTCCCCTCCCAGCTGTCCGGAGGCGAACAGCAGCGGGTTTCCATAGCCCGCGCGCTGGCAAAAAATCCGAAAATGATTCTGTGCGACGAGCCGACCGGCGCGCTGGACTACGGAACCGGCAAAGCGGTGCTGCAGCTCCTGCAGGACACCTGCCGGGAAACGGGAAAAACCGTCATCATCATTACTCACAACAGCGCCCTGACGCGGATGGCTGACCGCGTAATCCGCATCCGCAGCGGGCAGGCGGTCAGCACGGAAACCAACCCGTCCCCGACGCCTGTCGGACAGATCGAGTGGTAGGCGGCGGATCCATGAAAAGGACAAGACGCAGGAATATTCTGCGGAGCATCCGCTCCAGCCTGAACCGTTTCCTTTCGATCGTGGCGATTGTGGCGCTGGGGTCCGGGTTTCTGGCGGGTCTGTACGCCGCGTCTCCGGACATGTACGAAACGGCGGACGGCTACATGGACAGCTGCCTTCTGTACGACATCGACATCAAGGCACCCGCCGGATTCACGGAGGAGGACGTATCCGCCGTGGCGGCGCTGCCCGGCGTGGAAACTCTTCTCGCCGCGCACTGCGCGGACATGGTGCTGGAAACGGTCGGGGATGAGCGCATCACCGCAACGGCACGCGTCATGGGGACACTGTGCACGGACGGATTTTCGTCCCTCAACCGGTTCAGCCTGACGGACGGACGCATGCCGGAGCGTGCGGACGAGTGCGTAGTGCAGACAACCGCCGGACGGTATACCGAAAAAGCCCTGCACGTCGGCGATGTGCTGGAGGTGTCGCGCGAAAATTCGGACTATGACTCGCTGTGCGG
>CAVDLN010000017.1:0-21937 GCA_963609805.1 Erysipelotrichaceae bacterium
CTGGAGAGCACCGGCATTCTGGATGCCGATGAGCTTGACGGCGCGCGCAGCACCCTGCGTGCGGCAGCCATGACCTATGTCGCCGCGCTGGCCACCTCGCTTGCGACACTGCTGCGGCTTCTGCTGATATTCAGCGGATCGCGCAGCCGCCGCAACTGACACGGAGAAGGGGTATGTCTATGAAGAAGAAGACGGCAGGCGGAGGCGGGGCGAACGCCCGTGCGCTGGCGTTGAGCACGCTGTCCGGCGTTGCGGACGGACGGTACGGCAGTCTTTCGGTGGATGCCGTGCTGCGCCGCAGCGCACTGGAGGGCGCCGACCGAGGCCTGTACACGGCACTGGTTTTCGGTGTGCTGGAGAGACAGACGACGCTGGATTTCCTGACGGAGCAGCTGTCCGACAGACGGCCCGAATCGTTGGACGTGCCGGTGCTGCTGGCGCTGCGGCTGGGACTGTACCAGCTGATTTACATGGACAGGGTGCCGGATTACGCCGCGATTGACGAAACCGTGTCGCTTGTCCCGCGCCGCGCGGCGGGCTATGTCAACGGCGTTCTGCGAAGCTATCTCCGCATGGAGGAGCGGCTGGGGGGCGGACGTGAGAACAGTCTGCGCACGCCCGAGGATTGGCAGGGGCGCTTTCCCGATCTGGCGCGTGACCGCCGCCGCGCGGTTTCGGTCGCCTACGGAATGCCCCTGCCTATGTGCGATATCCTGTCGGAGGCGATGGGAGGCGCGCGGGCGGAGGCCGTTATGGCGGCGATCGGACGGCGTCCGCCGCTGACGCTGCGCGTGAATACCCTGCGCACGACGGCGGCTGCCTTGAAGGAACGGCTGGCGTCCGCCGGTGTTGCGACCCGCGGAGGATACTACGGGGAGGAGACGCTGTCCGTGACGGAATCCCCGGCGGAATCCCTGACGGGGGAAGAAAACGCCGGCAGTCCGGCGGCCGGGAATCCGGCGGTCGGCAGCCCGACTGTGTTCCCCGGCTTTGACGGGGGAGATTTTTTTGTGCAGGATGAGGCCTCTCAGATCTGCGTCCGCGTGCTGGACGCGCAGCCCGGCCAGACCGTGGCGGATGTGTGCGCCTGCCCGGGATCCAAATCCTTCGGGGCGGCGGTGTGCATGGAGGACCGCGGACGGGTTCTGTCCTTTGACCTGCATGAATCCAAGCTGTCGCTGGTACGATCCGGAGCGCAGCGGCTGGGGATACACTGCGTGGAGGCGGCCTGCCGCGACGCGCGCCGTCCCGATCCGTCCCTTCTGGGGAAGGCCGACCGCGTCCTCTGCGACGTGCCCTGCTCGGGGCTGGGCGTGATGGCGAAGAAGCCGGAGATCCGCTATAAGAACATGGCGGAGTCCGCGCGGCTGCCTGCCGTTCAGGCGGACATTCTGGAGGCGTCCGCCGGGTACGTAAAGCCGGGCGGCCTGCTGGTATATTCTACCTGCACGCTGCTGCCCGCCGAGAACGGGCGGGTGACGGAGGCGTTTCTTGCCGCCCACCCGGAATTCGAGCCGTATGATTTTTCGGTCCCGTCCCGCGGTCCGGAACACCCGGATATCGTGTCCCGGGGAGGCGCCGTCACGCTGACCCCCGACGTAAACGGAACCGACGGCTTTTTCATCGCGCGGATGAGAAGAAAGAAATAGAAAAAAGAACAGCAAAACAGCAAATTTCAGCTTAAGGAGACCGTATGACAGACCTGTTGTCGCTGACGCCGGAGGAGCTGACCGACCTGCTTCTGTCCGTAGGCGAACCGAAGTATCGGGCGGGACAGATGTTCCCGCAGCTCCACCGCGGCGTATCGCCGGAGGAAATGACCAATATAGGGGCGCAGACGCGCAGCCGTCTTGCGGCGGTTGCCGCATACCGCCTGCCGGATGTGCGCCGCAGACTGGTCAGCCGTCTGGACGGAACAGTCAAATACCTGTTCGGGCTGGCGGACGGAAACTGCGTGGAGTCGGTGGTCATGCAGTATGAGCACGGACGCACCATCTGCATATCCTCGCAGGTCGGGTGCCGCATGGGCTGCCGCTTCTGCGCCTCCACCATCGGAGGGAAGGTGCGGGATCTGACGCCGGGTGAGCTGCTGGGGCAGGTCATAGCGGCGCAGCGCGACATCGGGGAGCGCATTTCCAACATTGTCATGATGGGAATCGGCGAACCGCTGGACAACTACGACAATGTTGTCAAATTTCTCCGCCTTGTATCGCACCCGGACGGGCTGAACATCGGCCTGCGGCATATCTCGCTCTCCACCTGCGGCGTCGTACCGAACATTCTGCGGCTCGCGGAGGAGAATATGCCCATTACGCTGTCCGTCTCCCTGCATGCGCCGGACGACGAGACGAGATCCTCCATCATGCCGGTCAATCGCCGCTGGGGCGTGGACGAGCTGCTGCGCGCCTGCAAAACCTACTACGGGCACACGGGGCGGCGCATTTCCTTTGAGTACACGCTGATTGCCGGGAAGAACGACTCAACGGAAAACGCGCGCCGGCTGGCGGATACACTCAACCGGCATCTGCGCACGCGCACGGAGAGCATGCCGATACACGTCAACCTGATTCCCGTGAACGAGGTGGCGGAGACGGGCTTTACGCGCGCCGGGGACGCCGCTGTGGCGGCCTTTGCAAGAGTGCTGGAGGAGCACGGAATCCGCGCGACGGTGCGCCGACGGCTCGGCTCGGATATCAACGCCTCATGCGGGCAGCTCCGCCGCGCGGAGGCAGCCGGGGAGAATCGTACCGCCGACGGGCAGAAACATGACGGCGGAAAGGAAGAAACCTGATATGTACAGCTTTACACCGAACGGCCCCCGCCGCGGCCTGCATGCCGTGGTGATTGCGGATATGGCTGCCGCCGTACTCCTGTGGACATCCGCGGGGGCGGGGGGCAGCTACGGGTGGATATTCCAGATGGCGGGCGTCGTGCTGGCGGCACTGGGCATTTACCTCATTACCCGCTACTCGATCCGTTCCTACACCTTTTCGGTGGAGGAGGGCGACCTTATCGATTCAGACGGGAAGCCCGTTTACGATCTGGTGATTACCCAGACCACGGGATACAAGGTAACGGTCGTCGCGCGCGTCGCGGTGCGCAACATCCGGCGGATGGATCTCCTGTCGCGGGCGGAGTACCGCAAACTGCGCAAGGAAAGGTACGAGCCGTTTTTCCTGTTCCGCTATGACAGCAATCCGTTCTCCGCCCGGTCTGTATATATGACCGTTCCGGAGGAAGACTCCCTGCTGGCCGTTCCGCCGGATCCCGGTCTTGTGGACACCCTGCGCCGGCTCGGTGCGGGAGAGGAAAACCGATAATTCTTTATCTTTATCTATCAGCAGAAAGGAAACGACCATGATCATTCTCTCCGCAACCTCGCTGACGCTGCAGTTCGGCACCGACACGGTGCTGGAGAACATATCCTTCTCGGTGGAGGAGGGCGACCGCATCGGGGTGATCGGCGTAAACGGGTGCGGAAAATCCTCCCTGTTCCGCATGCTCTGCCACGGAGTCGGGCTGCCGGGCGGCATGGAGCCGACGGCGGGCGAGGTCTACCTTGCCAAAGGGCGCACGGTCGGAATCCTGACGCAGGAGGGCGCGTTTGACGAGAACAGCGAGGACGGGAGCGGCGACCAGAGCGCGCTGGAGCATATGTACCACGCCTTCCCGGATCTGCTTGCCGCCGAGGGACAGCTGGAGACCATGCAGACGGAACTGGACGCGGGCGCGGAGGCGGCGGGAGGCGCGGAGGCGTACGATCGGCTGACGCGCGCCTACTCCTCCCTGCACGACAGATTCCTGCGGGACGGCGGGCTGGAGTTCCGCTCCCGCTGCGCCGGCATCCTGCGGCGGCTGGGCTTTGACGACGAGCTGAGCCGCATGCCCGTGCGCTGCCTGAGCGGCGGACAGAAAACAAGGCTGGCATTGGGAATCCAGCTCTCACGGCGGCCGGATCTGCTGCTGCTGGACGAGCCGACCAACCATCTGGATATCGACACGCTGGCATGGCTGGAGAAATACCTGTCGGATTACCCCGGCAGCGTGATGGTGGTATCCCATGACCGGTATTTTCTTGACCGTGTGACCAACCGGACACTCTGCATACAGAACCGGCATGCCAAGCTGTACACGGGCGGATACACCGCCTGCATGCAGCAGCGGGAGACCGACCGCGCGCTGGCGGAGAAGCATTACCGTGAGCAGCAGAAGGAAATCGCACGGCAGGAGGCATACATTGCGCAGCAGCGCGCGTGGAACCGGGAGCGCAATATCATAGCCGCCGAGAGCAGGCAGAAAATGCTGGACCGCATGGAAAGGCTGGAAAAGCCGGAGAACGCGCCGAAGCCGATACGCCTGCGTTTTACCTCATCGCGGGCGAGCGGCGGGGAGGTGCTGTCCCTGCGGGACGTCTCCATGGGCTTTGACGGCCGCATGCTGTTCTCACATCTGGATTACCTTGTCAAAAAGGACGACCGCGTGCTGATACTGGGGCAGAACGGCTGCGGAAAATCCACGCTCATCAAGCTGCTGATCGGGAAACTGGAGCCGCTGTCCGGCATGATTGAGGCGGGCTACAATGTGACGATCGGGTACTATGACCAGGAAAACCAGAATCTCGACCCGCAGAAAACCGTGCTGGACGAGCTGTGGGACGCCTACCCGCACCTGACCGAAACCGAGATACGGAACGCGCTGGGACAGTTCCGCTTTATCGGGGAGGATGTATACAAGACCGTGTCCGTGCTCAGCGGCGGGGAGCGCGCGCGCCTGACGCTGTGCAAGCTGATCCTGTCGCGGATGAACCTGCTGATTCTCGACGAGCCGACCAACCATCTGGACATAGATTCGCGCGAGGCACTGGAGGCGGCGCTGGCCGCCTTTGACGGGACGGTTGTCGCCGTATCGCATGACCGGTATTTCATCGAGAAGCTGGCGACGCGGATACTGGAGATTTCGCCGGGACACGGCATTTCCGGCACCGTATCCGGCAGCGGCAGCGATTTCACGGATTACCGCATAACAAAACCGGGCGCGGCCTATACAGAGTACAGACAGTTTATGGAGGCGCGGCAGACCGCCGTCCGTCCCTCCCGCATGGGCGCTGCCGCCGAGGATACGGCTGCCGCCGAGGGCGGGCAGTCCTCCTCCAAGGAGGCTTTCCTGCAGGCACGGCAGTCCGCGGCGGAGCAGAGGAAGCGCCGGCACCGTCTGGAACGCCTGCGCGGCGAGTCTGCCGAGCTGGAGACCGCCATCGACCGCCTGACAGAGGAAATCAACGGGGAGGCGGCAACCGATTTTCAGCGGGTGGCTGCTCTGGATACGGAGAAAACCCAAAAAGAGGACCGCCTCATGGAAGTGTATGAGGAGATTGAGGAGCTGGAAAAGGAGGAGGCGGAGTAAGAGTAAGTCCACCCCTTTTGAATCCAAAAAAACGCTGCACCCGGAACGGGTACAGCGTTTTTCTGTTTTGCCTTTTACGGGCGGTTTGGCTACGTCACCAGCAGCATTGCTTTCAGCTCGTCCGCGGAGGCGGCGAAACGGGAAGCGCCGTGCTCGGCAAGGAAGGCGCGGGAGCGGAATCCCCACGTGACGGAAATACAGGGGAGTCCGGCGGCGGCGGCGGTGGCGATGTCCACGTCCGAGTCCCCGATGTAGACGGGGGAGGGCGATCCGTCCGCGGGGACGCCGAGCAGGCGCAGCGCCTCAAAAACCGTATCGGGAGCGGGCTTTTTGCGCACGCCGTCCCGTTCTCCGACAGCCACGCCGATAAGATCGCCGAAGTAGGCGTCGGAGAGCGACCTGACGGCCGCGTCGAATTTGTTGGAGACGACGGCGACGGGAATGCCCGCGCCGCGCAGATCGGCCAGCAGGGCGGGAATGCCGGGGTAGGGGCGGGTGCGGCTGCGGCAGCAGGCGGCATAGCGCCGCTTGAAATCCGACAGCATCGCGTCAAAATCCGCGCAGGAACCGTCCGGAAGATGCGCCACGGCGGCATGTCCGCCCGGCAGGGCGCGCTCCATCAGCTTTTCCACGCCGTTGCCGACAAAGAGCCGCACCTCCTCACGGGTGCGTACGGGAAAGCCGTAGGCGGAGAGCGTCGCATTGGTCGCGTCTGCGAGATCGTCCAGCGTGTCCAGCAGGGTGCCGTCCATATCGAAAATCGCGGCGGAGAAGGGAAAAGACATCGGAAAGACTCCTTTCATGAAAAGAGGGTGTTAAGAAACTCAAAAATGAATTTCCTAACACCCCGGGAGAATCGGTTTATGCGCCGGCTTCCTCCGCTGTCCAGGAGCGGAAGTTGTCCGGGGAGTACTCGGTCATGGCGCTGACCTTCTTGTTGCCGTACTCGTCAACCTCTTCGGTGGAGGTCCAGTCATAGAAGCTGATGCCGGAGTAGGTGTTGCCCTCCTCCACGCAGGCGTCGATGTTGTCAACCCACTTTGCGCCGTTGTAGAAGACGGACACAAACTTGCGGGGCATCTCGGGGGTGTAGTTTGCCGACAGGCAATAGCTGAACACCATGGTGGCGTTCTCAACCTTGCAGTTCTCGAAGGAGTACTCGCTGATAAGCCCGGACGCGTCGTAGCCGAGGATGCCGGCGAGGTTGTGGAAGCCGGAGATGGTGATGTTCTGCACCGTCACGTTGGTGAAGGTGTGGTCGCCGCCCCATGTGGCGCCCATGATGCCCGCCACACGGAAGGCGATCGGATAGCCGTCATTGTCGGCGGAGGTGTTGTTGTAGTCGCACCAGCCGTCCACGGTGAAGTCCTTCACGGTGACGTTCTCGAAGGTGCAGGTGCCGCCGAGGCTTCTGCCGACCAGGCAGCCGACGTGACGCTCACGGGCGACGATCGAGGCGCCCTCAAAGGTGATGTCCTTGAAGGTGACCTCCGCGGCGCTGGGAACGGTGCCGATGAAGCCGGCGCCGATGTACGGCTCGGCGACATCGCGTTCCAGACCGTAGTTGATGGTCATGTTCTTGATGGTGTGTCCCTGTCCGTCAAAGGTGATGAAGGGAATGACCTCACCGCACAGCGGCTCCCAGATCTGACCTTCCAGATCGATGTCCGCGAGCAGCACGACGGTCTTGTCGTCATAATCAACATAGTCCTCGCCGTTGACGGAGCGGTTGAAGGCCATCAGATCCTCGGCGGAGGAGATTCTGATGTACTCGTCGCCGGAGAACTCGCCGGCCTCTTCAGCGGAGGTTTCGGTTTCGGCAGCGGTTTCGGTCGGGGCTTCGGTTTCCGAATCCGCCGGCGCCTCGGTGGCGGTTTCGGTCGGAGCTTCGGTGTCGGTATCGGGGGCTGTATCGTCAGCGGCGGCAGAGGAGGCGGGGTCGGTGGCTGTGCTGCTGTTCCCGCTGTCTCCGCTGCAGGCGGCAAGGCTCATCACCAGCAGAGCGGCAAGGGTCAGGCAGAGCACGAGAAGACGTGTTTTCTTCATGGTTTTTCTTTCCTTTCCTTTTTGTATGGGAAATACCCGGGGCAGTACCCCGTTTTCACCATTATATTGCAAAACGGTCGGTTTGTCAATAGAGAAATGGCGGAGTCGGCGTCCGGTTTCGGTAAAAAGACGGTAAAGTAAGCGGGAAAGCTCTGTCTCGGGCAACATTCCAGCTTCAAATTTCAAAAAGAGAGAAGAAAGGTGCGCCTGCGGCACGCCGATCGGTGAATCTGCACAGAGCATCCAATTGTTATTGTACATTATGCACAAGTTACGCCGGGGAAATGCAAAAAAAGTATAATTTTTTTCGCCCAACCGATTGACAAACCGCCAAAATAATGCTATACTGTTTGCACAAAGAGGGACGTCTGCCTTGCATCGGCGGCGTCCACGATAAGCAAGCACGGCGCACGGGGGAGGCCGCCCCGGACGCGGTGCGATGATTATCTGCAATTCAGTACGGAGGAAACAGAAATGAAAAGAACACTTGCAATTGTTTTGAGCGTTATCATGATGCTCGCAACCTGCACGATTCTCGCGAGCGCCAACTCGTGGGGCACCACGGCGGAGGACTTTGCCGAGGTCGGCGACCTTGAGATTACGTGGGATGCGGACGCATCCAGCAAGATCTCCTTTGACGGCAGCATGGACGACTGGGTAGCCGCAGGCTATACCCCCTACAAGATTGAGGCCCGCAACATGGCAGCGTGGGTCGGCGACAGCACGACCATGCCCGAGGACTGGTCCCTGACCGCTTACTTTGTGGCCGACAGCGAGAAGCTGTACATCGGCTTCTACATCACCGACCCGCACTCCGTCGTCGGCGACAACTACGGTGGCTACAACGGCGACGCCTTCCAGGTCTGCTTCGACTGGGGACGCAACCTCGGTGACTACATGGACGCTTACGGCGAGGACTCCCTGTCCAACCCGAAGAACATCTTCTACTCCTTCGCTCCCATCGGCACGGTTGACAGCATCAATCCTCTGCAGATTATGCGTCAGGAGTCCGACCGCGACGGTCTGGTTTATGACGGCAACGAAGATCCCGGCGACGAGAACGAGTACGTCGGCGCAGGCGGAGCGGCTGCTCTGACCGAGACCGGCTGGTGCGCAGAGTTCTACCTCACCTGGAACCGTCTGTCCTCCGACTGCCAGTACAAGCTGTACGACGACAGATTCTACCGTGCCGCTTCCATCGGCGCATCGCAGGATCTGAAGATCGGCTGCGCTCTGTACTACCTGAACCGCGATGATCAGGACAACCTGGGCAACATCAGCTGGGCTGCCGGCACCACCAAGGGTGCTACCAATGAGGACGGCACGCCGAGCGTTACCTGGACCGCAAAGGATAACGGCGTCAACCTGGTTCTGAAGTATAAGGACGGCATGTCCTTTGCCGAGGATGCCGGAATCACGGTTCTGGCAGCCGATGAGACCGAGGGCACGCGCAGCGAAGAGGAATTGACCGAGCCCGAGACCACCGCGGCTCCCGAGACCACCGCGGCTCCCGAGACCACCGCAGCTCCCGAGACCACTGCAGCTCCCGAGACCACTGCAGCTCCCGCAGATACAACCGCCGCAACCGAAGAGAAGAAGGGCTGCTCCTCTGCCATCGGTGCAGGTGCCGTTGCCGTTCTGCTGAGCGCCGCAGCTGCTGCCGTTGCTCTGAAGAAGAAGCACTGATAACGGAAACCGGAAATGCTGCTTGATTGAGCATTCCGTGCCCCCGCCCGCATTCTGCGGGCGGGGGCTTGCTGTGTGCATTGAGAAAGTGGGAACAGAACGAAAAAAATATTGACAGCGGAACGGTATGCGTGTATAATATCAAGGAGAAATTCTGCGGCTGCCGCATATAGGAGGCATAGATATGAGTATCAGGGACACCTTGACCGAGATCGTGGCGGAGTATCGGAACATACCCGCCGAGAAAGTGAAAACCGATGTATCCTTCCGTGAGATGGGGCTGGATTCGCTGGACGTGGCGGAGCTTCTGCTCAAGGTGGAGGAGGAGATGCATGTGGTGCTGGAACCCTCCCCGGAGTACGACACCATCGATAAGCTGGCTCAGTATCTTGAGCAGCAGGGCGCGTAAACAGCCCGCAAAAAACAGGAAAGCTGCGTTTGATCTATGCTGAAGACAAACTATCACACACACACGTGGCGCTGCAGGCACGCGGAGGACAACGAGCGCGCCTATGTTCAGGCGGCGCTGGATGCCGGGCTGAAGGTGCTCGGATTTTCCGACCACTCCCCGTATCCCTTTGACGGGGACTACTGCTCCACGTTCCGTATGCGCTGCGACCAGACGGAGGGGTATATCCGCACCATAGCCGCCCTGCGCGAGGAGTACCGCGGAGACATCGACATTCATATCGGGTTTGAGGCGGAATACTACCCCCGCTATTTCCGGCGGCTGCTGGAGATGCTGGAGCCGACGGAGTACGAATACCTCATTCTGGGACAGCATATGCTGAACAACGAGATCGGCGAGCGGGCCTGCATGGAGCCCACCGAGGACGCGGGACGGCTGCGCGCCTACACCGACCAGTGCATGGAGGCGCTGAATACGGGCGCTTTCTCCTGCTTTGCGCACCCGGATCTGCTGGATTACCGCGGCGACGATGCCTTTTACCGCGCGGAGGCCCGCCGTCTGTGCCGGGAGGCGAAGTCCTGCGGCGTGCCGCTGGAGATTAACCTCGTGGGACTGGGTCTGCACCGTGACTACCCGCGCGAGGCCTTCTGGGAGGAGGCGGCGGTTGTGGGGAACAGCGTCATTGTCGGCTGGGATGCCCACAAGCGTGACTGGATGCGCAACACCGAGCTGCCGGCAGCCGCAGAGAAAATGATCGCGCGGCTGGGACTCCGTCGGCTGGATTACCTGACCCTTATACGCCCGCACCCCGGGAAGTGAGACGAGACATTCTTATAATCAGCAAAACGCACAAAAAGAGCAGAAAATATTCATATAAAAAGCAGAAAATGTACATCTGCCCGCCCGCCTTTCTTGACGGACGGGCAGATTTGTGTTATACTTGACGGGAAGTATCAGGCACTGCATGTATCGTTGGCTGCCGGCGATGCATATCCTTTGACAGGGTGAGAAAGAAGGTTTGAATGATGGGAAAAAATTTCATGAGGCTGCTGCTGCTGCTTCTGTCCGCCGTAATGATTCTGGGCTGCTTTGCCGGCTGTGCGGGCGGGGAAACTGCCGAAACCGGTACGGAGGCGGACACAGGCGCCGCCGAAACCGACGGGGAAACCGCGACCGAGAACGAGATATCGCTCACCAAAGCGGAGCTGGGCAAGGTGGACTGGGGAGGCAAGGAGTTCGGCATTCTGGTTTATGATTCCTATGCCAATGAAGTCGAGGCCGTCGACGGCGTTGTGGATGCGGACGGCGGAAAATCCCAGGTTATCAACGACGCCGTGTATACGCGGAACAGCCTGCTGGAGACCGAATGCGGCCTGAAGCTCAACTGGATTACCAAGGGGAGCGACGCCATGTCGCAGGCCGTCAGCACCGAGTCCTCCGCGCCGACGGGGGAATTCTACCTGATTGACTACCGTCTTGACAAGACCGCGGAGGCGGCGACGTCCGGCTACCTGCATGATTTTATCGGCATGGGCATCGATCTTGACAAGTCGTGGTGGGATACCGGAACGGCGGATTTCGCACTCAACGGGAAAGTCTATTTCATGTGCGGCGACATCAACTATGTGGATGACGACTTCACGTACGTCATGATTTTCAATAAGACCATGCGGGAGTCCTATGCGGGGACGGTCGCCGATCCGTACGAGACTGTCCGCAGCCGGGAGTGGACGCTGGATTATTTCAACTCCGTCATTCAGGGAATATCCAATGATTCCAACGGCGACGGCAGCTGGGACGAGAACGACACCTACGGCTTTGTCACGACATGGGAGTACGGCAATACCTTCTTTATCGGCTCCGATTTGAGGTACATCAAGAACGACCGCACCATGGACAGTCCCGAGCTGGCACTGGACACCGATATGGCCAAGGCGCTGTCCGTGCTGGATACCGCAAAGGCGATTTTCAATGACAACAACGCCACCTTCATGTCCCCTCCGGGAGAGGAGACAAAGGGTCTGTCCTGCTTCAAGGCGGGGCGCGCCATGTTCTACTCCGAGATCGCCAGCTTCCTGGCGACACTGAACTCCGAGATGGAGGGCGACTACGGTGTCCTGCCCGTGCCGAAGTACGATAAGGCACAGCAGTACTACCGCACATGGACGCACGAGAGCGGCTCCTGCCTCTCCATAACCTCCGCCGTCGGAGACGACATCGCGGAGAAGGTCGGCAAGACCGTGCAGTACTACGCCATCTTTTCCTCACAGGAAGTCAAGCCGGCATACTATAACGTCATGCTGACCTCCCGCAACGTCCGCGACGCGGATTCCGGCGAGATGCTGGATCTGATTTTCCAGAATCGTGTGTTCGATATGGCGTTCTACTTCCGGGATACCTTCGGCTTCTACGAGCTGTTCAAAACCGACGTGTACAAGAACACCAACAAGTTCAGCTCCTCGTACGCGAGTGCCAAGAGATCTTTCAACAGCAAGATCAAGCGGCTGCTGAAAAAGCTGAACGCGGCATAAACAGACGATTTTCCCCAAAAAAGGAAGACATAGGAGGATGCAATGAAAGCAAAAGAGAAAGAGAAAAGAAGAATGTCGGAACTGAAAAAACGTGCGGCGCTCCTCCTTCTGGCAGGATCCATGCTGCTGTCCGCTGTCGGCATGGCGGGATGCGGCACGGATGAATCCGCGACCGACACCGCCGCGGCGACGGAGACGGCGTCTGCGGCCGCCGGAGACGGCAGTGCCACCGATGCCTCCGGAAGCGAAACCTCGACCGAGAAGACCGCCGAGGACGCGCTGGAGAGAATCGGGACGCCGGATCTCGGAAAGAAAACCTTCACGATCCTGTATACCAACAGCATTGCCGGCTACAAGGATGAAATTTACTCCGAGGGGTACGGCGCCTCCTCCGGTATTTACGGGCAGGGCGTCACGGATGCCGTGTATGAACGCAACACGCTGCTTGCGGAGCGCTGCAATCTTACGCTGGATTTAATCGGACGCGAGTCCGGCACCGTGTCCAACCTGATACGGACCGAGGTAAACAGCCCGACAGGGGCGTACCAGCTGGCGACCGAGACCTCGGCCACCACGGCCTCCATGGCGACCGAAGGACTGCTGCAGGACTGGCTGACGCTGGGCGACATTGACTTCGATACCGCCTGGTGGGATTCGGGAACGCTGGATTTCGCACTGAACGGCCGCGTGTACTTCATGAACGGCGCTTTGAACTTTGTGGACGACGACGTGACCTTTGTCATGATCTTCAACAAAAAGCTGCAGAGCGAGAACCATATTCCCGACCTGTACCAGACGACCAAGGACGGGGACTGGACGCTGGATTATTTCTATTCCATCATTCAGGGCAAGGCGATTGACAGCAACGGAGACGGCAGCATGAGTGCGGAGGATACCTACGGATTCACAGCCCCCTGCAGCATCGGCAATACGTTTTTCTACGGCGCCGGCATGCATTACATCGACAACAGCCGGGACAAGGAAACGCCGGAGCTGGCACTGGGAGACGGCGATATGGCCAAGGCCACGACACTGCTTGACAAGGTGCGTGAAATCACGCTGGGAGGAACCTCCTCCTACATCGCGCCGAGCGGCAGCGAGGCGGTCGCGTCGGGCATTTTCAAGCAGGGACGATCCCTCTTTTACTGCGAGGCGGCAAACTATCTCTGCTCGCTGAACCGTGATATGGTGGGAGATTACGGCGTTGTGCCGATTCCCAAGTACGACAAGACGCAGGAGAAATACCTCACATGGGTGCACAGCATCAGCTCCACGTTCAGCATTCCCCGTTCGGCGGGCATGGAGGACGTTCTGGCAGCCGTGGTGGAGACCTATGCGGTGCTGTCCTATCAGCTGGTGAAGCCTGCCTACTATGACAACATGCTGACCCAGAAAACCGTCCGGGACGGCGAGTCCGGCGAGATGCTGGATCTGATTTTCCGGAACCGCATATACGATATGGCGGTGTATTTCACCGATCTGGGCTTCTCCGGCCTGTTCTCCGATGCGGCGCTGGCTTCCACCGGCAATTTCGCATCCCAATACAAGGCGGCGAGCAAGTCCTTCCCGCGCAGAATCAAGAATATGCTGAAGGGTCTGCAGCGTACCGAAGGAAACGGATAATACTGCCCCAAAGCCGCTGTGCGCCCGCACGGCGGCTTTGCGCTTGCAAATCCTGCGGCGCTGTTGACTTTTCCCGCGCGGCATGGTATCATAGAAGCGGAATTTTCCGGCTGCCGGCTGCCGGTCGCCGACCCGGCTTCCCGAAATAAAAAATCTCATTGGAAGATAGAAAGGATTACACCATGGAAGAGTACATGAAACAATACTGCCGCTGGCTGTCCTCCGACAGCCTGACCGAGGGGGAAAAGGCGGAGCTGCTGTCGATACAGGACGACGACAACGAGCTGCGCCTGCGCTTCTCGCACTATCTGTCCTTCGGCACCGCGGGACTGCGCGGCGTCATGAAGACGGGCATGAACGCCATGAACACCCATACGGTCGCCTATGCGACGCAGGCGCTGGCCGAGCTGATCCGCCGCGAGGGGAAATCCGCCGCGGGCGTGGTCATTGCCTACGACTGCCGCAACAATTCCCGCCTGTTTGCCGAGACGGCGGCGTCCGTGCTGGCGGCGGCGGATATCCCCGTATACCTGTTTGACGAGCTGCGCCCGACGCCGGAGCTGTCCTTTGCGCTCCGCCGCCTGCACTGCGTGGCGGGCATCAATATCACCGCGTCGCACAACCCGAAACAGTACAACGGCTACAAGGCGTACTGGGAGGACGGCGCGCAGCTTCCGCCGGAGCATGCGGATGTGGTGGCATCGGTCATGGAGAGCCTTGATATTTTCCGGGACGTTCACAGGATGGACTACGGACAGGCGTTGAGCGCGGGAAAAATCACGCTGCTGGGACGCGATATGGACGAGGCATACCTTGCCGAGGTGGAAAAGCAGGCGGTCAACCCGCGCGCGGTACGCGATGTGGCGGACGACCTGAAGATTGTATACACACCCCTGCACGGAACAGGGTACAGGCTGGTACCCGAGATCCTGCGCAGAATAGGGCTGAAAAATCTGTTTACCGTGCCGGAGCAGATGGTCATCGACGGGAATTTCCCGACAGTGGAAAAGCCGAACCCGGAATACCGCGCGGCCTTCGAACTGGGGATCGCCATCGCCGACCGTGTGGGGTCGGATCTGGTCATAGCGACCGACCCGGACGCCGACCGCGTGGGTGTTGTGTCCCGGACGCGGGACGGCAGCTTCGCGACCATCACGGGCAACCAGATGGGCGCCCTGCTGCTGGAGTATATCCTGACGGCCTACGAGGAGACCGGCACCATGCCCGACCGCCCCTATGCGGTCAAGACCATTGTGACAACCGAGCTGGCCGCAAAGGTCTGCCGCGCGCACGGCGTGGTTATGCACAACGTGCTGACCGGCTTCAAGTTCATCGGGGAGGTCATCAAGGACTACGAGCAGAAGGGCTACGGCCATTTCATTCTGGGCTTTGAGGAAAGCTACGGCTACCTGAAGGGGACTTACGCGCGCGACAAGGACGCGGTTGTCGCCGCCATGCTGATTACGGAAATGACGGCTTACTACAAGCGCCGCGGCATGACGCTGTCCGACGCGCTGGACGCCCTCTATGCGAAGTACGGCTTCTGCTATGAGGCGAATGTGGAAATCTACATGGAGGGACTGGACGGCCCCGACCGCATGGCGGCCCTGATGGATTCCCTGCGCTCTCCGGCGCCGACCGCCATTGCGGGCGAGCGGGTTGTGCGTTTCGGGGACTATCAGGCGGCGCTCCTGACCGACTGCGTGACCGGTTCGTCTCAACCGACCGGGCTGCCGCGCTCCAATGTGCTTTCCTTTACGCTGGAGAACGGGGATGTCATTGTCGCCCGTCCTTCCGGTACGGAGCCTAAAATCAAGTTCTATTTCATGCTTTCCGGCACCGACCTGGCCGATACCAAGCGCAAAATGGCGGCGTATCGGACAGCTCTGGGGGTATAAGGAGACGCCGGGGGATCCCTGAAGGAATCCCCGGAACTCCCGAGAACTTCTCCGGGAAAAAGCAGGGTGTGACAGTATCCGAAAATTCGAAAGAGAGAAACTACTCATGATATTTGAAAGCAATGACAGAATCATTTTTGCCGGGGACTCGGTGACGGACATGGGAAGTGTCTGCCCGGTTGCCGACCAGTTTCAGGAGAACCTCGGACGCAGCTATGTCAGGATTATCGACAACATGCTGGCCGCATGGTACCCGGAGCGCATTATCGGCATACTGAATGCCGGAATCAACGGGAATACCTCGCGCGACCTGCTTGCAAGATGGGACAGGGACATTCTCGGCAACGCGCCCACATGGATCAGCATCTGCATCGGCATAAACGATGTCTGGCGCCAGTTCGACATGCCGGCCTACCCGCATCTTGCGGTCACGCCGGAGGACTATGCCGCCAATATCGAAAAGATGGTGATTTCCGGCAAGGAGCACAGCAAGGGTGTTTTCCTGATGACTCCGTATATCATGGAGCCCTGCCGCGGGGACGCGATGCGGGCGAGAATGGACGAATACGGCAATATCTGCCGTGAGATTGCGGAGAAGCATTCCGTCATTCTTGTTGATGTCCAGAGAGCTTTTGACGATTTCTTCGCCCACCGCCATTCCTCCAGCGTTTCGTGGGACAGGATTCACCCGAATCAGGTCGGCGCAACGGTGATGGCGCGCGAATTCCTCTCACACTGCGGATTTGATTACACACACAAAGCATAATGCATAAGGAGCCGCCATGCGATACAACCGCGAAAGCGACTGCGTGGAACTGTCCGCAGCCGAGCTGTGCACGCACGTGCATCGGCACGGCGACCTGGATGCCCGCCGTCCGCGGCGGGCATCCGCTGCGGAAGAGACCCCCGGCGGGGAGATTCCGGCGGAGGAGGGAGCGTACAGGCGGGACGTAACGCTCAAGAACCGATCCCGCGCGGAAATCCCCGGCGTCGGCAGCGTGACCTTTTCGGTCAGCGGCAGGGCGGATGGGGTTTTGTACGATCCGAACGGCACGAGCCGCGTGGAGCTGACGCGCACGGTGACGGGCAGCCCGCAGGTGCGGATGCGGTTCCCGGACCCGGAAACGACGGCGCTGCTCTGTACGCTCGGATATTTCCTGTGCGCGGCGCGGGATCTTCCGCAGGTGACGCTGCGGCTGACCTACATCCGCGCCGGCGGAGAGGAATCCGCCATGTCGGAGAAGTGCATGACGGCAGATCGTCTGCGGGAGCTGTATGCCGCCATGCTGGAGGAGATCCTGCCGCGGGCCGCCGACCTGCGGGACAGGCAGGGAAGAGTGCGGGATATGCTTGCGGCGGCGGTGTTTCCGTACCCCGCCATGCGCGGGGAGCAGGAGAGCATGATCCGCGAGTGCTACCGGGATATCTGCCGCGGGCAGACACTGTTTGCGCAGGCGCCGACCGGCATCGGCAAGACCATAGCCTCGCTGTACCCTGCCGTGCGGGCGCTGGGGAAGGGCGTCTGCGACAAGATATTCTATCTGACCGCCAAGGGCGCGGCCCGGCGGGAGGCGTGCAAGGCGGCGGAACATCTGCGTGCGGCGGGTGCGCCTTTACGCACCTGCGTAATCACGGCGCGGGAATCCGTATGTCTGTGCGATGCCGCGCGGGAGAGGCAGGGGACGGACAGGACGGCCTGCTGCAATCCGGCGGTGTGCCCCTATGCCAGAGGGTACTATGACCGTATAGACGGAGTTGTGCACCGGCTGCTGGAGTCCGGGAACGGACTGTTTACGGGGCTTTCCGTACGGACGGCGGCACGGACAGCGGGCGTCTGCCCCTATGAGCTGTCGCTGGAGCTGTCCGGGTACTGCGAGCTGATTGTCTGCGATTACAACTATGTCTTTTCCCCGACGGCACGCCTGCGGCGGTATTTCGGGGACGACGCGCCCGCAGGACGGTATGTTTTTCTGGTGGACGAGGCGCACAACCTGCCCGACCGGGTGCGGGACATGTACTCCGGCGGGCTGTCCTCCTCGGAGATACGGGAGATTCAGAACAGCTTCGCGCGATGCGAGCGGGAGACGCGGGAGAAGTATTTGTTCCCCGAGGAGGATGTGCCGTCGCACGGGGAGGAGCTTACCGCCGCGTCCATGGACGACCTTGCCGGGGAGCTGTCGCGCATGGCGGGGCTGTGCGCGGAAACCGCCGTCACGGGAGCCGACGGCATCCGCCGCGGGGCGGCGCTGGATCGCAGCTCCCCTGCCGGGCTTGTTTCGGCGGCGGACGCGCTGTCCCGCCGCTGCGCCCGCTGGCTGCGGAATAATCCGTCGCACCCCATGGCGGAGACGGCGGATGCACTGCTGCATACGCTGCGCGGATTTCTGACCGCTTCCGATTACTATGACCGCGGGTATGTGACCTACGTCGAGACGGCAGGGGAGGAGGTTGCGGTGCAGCTGATCTGCCTGGATCCGGCGCCTATCCTGCGCCCGCTGCTGCATCGGGCGGCCGCGAGGGTTCTGTTTTCGGCGACGCTGACGCCGACGGAGTATTTTGCGGATATTCTGGGCGGCGGGGGAGACAGCATGCAGGCCGCGTTTGAGTCCCCCTTCCCGCCGGAAAATCTGTGCGTATGCGTGGCGGACAGGCTGAGCACGCGGTACGGCGACAGGGACAAAACCTGCCGCGCGGTCGTGAGCTATATTGCCGCGGCCGTTTCCGCCCGTGCAGGGAACTATCTGGTCTACCTGCCGTCCTATGACTATCTGGACAAGGTGAGCGGGCTGTTCCGCAAACGGTATCCGAAGGTTGACGTCGCGGTGCAGACAAGACACATGAGCGGCGCGGAGCGGGAGGCATTCATAGCGTCCTTCCGTCCGGACAATCCGCGCATGCATATCGGCTTTTGCGTGCTGGGCGGGTCCTTTTCGGAGGGCGTTGACCTGCCGGGCAAGTGCCTGATCGGCGCGGTGATCGTCGGAGTGGGCATGCCGGGGCTGTCCAGCCTGCGCAACATCATGCGCGAATACTATGACGAAACACGCGAGGGGGAGGGGTATGCGTATGCCTACACCTACCCCGGCATGAATCGGGTGCTGCAGGCGGCGGGCCGCGTGATACGTTCCCCGGAGGATCGCGGCGCCGTTGTCCTGCTGGACGACCGCTATACCGAGGAGCCGTACCGCCGCCTGTTTCCGCAGCATTGGGAGAATATATGCGCGGTCGGCGACCCCGCATCGCTGGCGGAACGGCTGCATCGGTTCTGGGACGGGAAAACCCAAAAAAATTGAGCAATGATAACCAAAAATTCCTCTTGAAAGCAGCAAAAGTTTTCACACATAGCGAGAAAAAAGGCTTGCAATCCGCGCGGGGATGTGGTATACTATACGGGAAGTATAGAAGGAGAGTGGGTTTTGAGCGAATCCACTCTTAACTTTTGCCGGGGGATGTGACGCGGATGTGACAGTCGGCGGGCGGACAGCTGAAAAATCCTCCGGGCGGAGCCGCGAAAGGAGACGTGCCACTCTGTATGGACGAGAGGAAAAAGGAAAAGGAACAGGAAGAAAAGCAGGAGAAATCCGCCTCTCCCCGTGCCGCGGCGCGGAGACTGCCCGGTGCGGGCGGAGCACGCGTGGCCGAGACGGTGCGCGGACTGCTGGAGCCGGTTGCGGAGTCGCTCGGATATCTGCTTTGGAGCGTCGAGTATGTCCGTGAGGGTGCCGACTATGTCCTGCGCCTGACAATCGATAAGCCTGACGTGTCCGGCAGCATCACGCTGGAGGACTGCGAGGCCATGTCACATGCCGCCGACCCCGTGCTGGATGAGGCCGACCCCATCGGGCAGGGGTACATGCTCGAGGTTTCGTCTCCGGGACTGGAGCGGGATCTGACCAGAGAGGAGCATTTTTCCCTGTGTGCAGGGGAGAAGGCAGAGCTTCGCCTGTTCGCTCCGACGGACGGCCGGCGGAGCTTCGTCGGTATCCTGCGCGGCACGGACACGGACGGATGCATCCTGCTGGAGATGCCGGAGGGCATACGGAAATTTCCCCGCGCGGCGGTTTCCCGCGCACACATCGTGTTTGATTTCGGCGCACAGGAACGCTGACGGCCGGGAAGGCAAACCGAAAAACAGTACCGAAAAAAATAAAAGTGAAAATTTCCCGAAAGGATGAATCGAAATGAACGCAGAGTTCTTCAGCGCCCTGGAGCAGTTGGAAAAGGAAAAGGGCATTTCTCAGAAGTATATGCTGGAAAAAATCACGCTGGCTCTCCAGTCCGCATTTAAGAGGGAATACGGAGCGACCGTGATGATGCGCGTGGACGCCGATACGGAAAAAAAGAAAATGCGCGCTTTCCTGCAGAAAACGGTTGTCGATGAGGTCACGGATCCGATCTGCCAGATATCGCTGGAGGACGCGCAGGCAATCAGTCATAAGTACGGGCTGGGGGATACGATCGAAAAGGAAGTCAAGACCGACAGCATGCACAGACTGAGTGCCGCTGCCGCAAAGTCCGTGATTATTCAGGGCATCCGCGAGGGCGAACGGCAGGCTATGCAGGAGGCTTACGAGAACAAAAAGGAAGAGCTGATGACGGCTACGGTCAGCAAGATCAATCCGGATACGGGAGACGTCCTGCTGGAGATGGACCGCGGCGTGAATCCGCTGACCAAGGCGGAGCAGATACCCGGCGAGAGCTTTACGGTCGGCCAGAAAATCAAGGTCTACCTGACGGAAATCAACCGCGAGTCACGCGGACCGGTGGTAACGCTGTCCCGTACGCATCCGAAGCTGGTATGGCGGCTGTTTGAGCTGGAGGTCCCGGAGATTCAGGAGGGAACCGTCCTTATCAAGGGGATTGCCCGTGAGGCGGGATCCCGCACAAAAATTGCCATTTACTCCCGCGACCCGGATGTTGACGCCGTCGGTGCCTGCATCGGTACGCACAACATGAGAATCGACGCGATTCTGTCCGAGCTGTCCGGCGAGAAGATCGATATTGTCCGCTACAGCGAAAGCCCGGAGGAGTACATCGCCGCCGCGCTGGCTCCGGCAGCGGTTCAGAATGTGGTTATGACAGGCGAGCGCGCCTGCCGCGTCAAGGTGGCTCCGGATCAGCTGTCGCTTGCCATCGGGCGGGAAGGACAGAATGTGCGTCTGGCGGCAAGACTGACCGGCTATAAAATCGACATCAAGACAGACTGACGGCGGAACTCGGAGTTAAAAGTTTGACCGAAAAGCCGAAGAGCCGAAAATCGGAAAGAGGAGGCAGTCCCGGTATGGCAGACAAGCAGAAGCCCGCACAGCAGGGCGGCATGAAGCCGCGGAAAATACCCCTGCGCCAGTGTCTGGGCTGCAGTGAACACAAGCCGAAGGCGGAGCTGCTCCGCGTGCTGCGCGCGCCGGACGGAAGCGTCGGACTGGATTTCACCGGAAAGAAATCGGGCCGCGGCGCGTATATCTGCCGAAGCGCGGAATGCCTGCGCAAGGCGCGCAAGAGCCGGCGGCTCGAGAGAGCGCTGGAGTGCACCGTCCCGGATGATGTGTATGCGCGCATGGAATCCGAGATTCTTGAAGCCGAAAATTCCGGCGGCGGGAATCCGGCAGGTACGGCCCATGCGTGAGCAGGATCGACTGCTCTCCACACTGGGGCTGTGCGCAAGGGCGAGAGCGCTGGTTGTGGGGACGCCGCTGCTCTGCGAGGCCATGCACGCGGGGGACGGACGGATTCTCTGCGTGCTGGAGGCGGCGGATACATCCGCCAACACGCACAAGCGATTGACCGATAAATGCGCTTACTACCGCGTCCCGCTGCACAGACTGGAGACGGACGCCGACGCGCTGGGACGCGCGGTCGGAAAGACAGGCGCCGTCGCCGCCGTGGGATTGACGGATGCGGGATTGCTGCGGGCACTGCATCTGCCGGATGTCGGTGCGGCAGGCGGGGAAAATCAACCGAAATAAACACAGCCGATGTCGGATATGCCCGGGAGGCAGGATGCGTCGGTGATAGGTTTAGAGTTCAGATTTTAGGAGGAAATATGGCGGTATTCAATCCACAGTTCAAAATCAATCAGATGGCAAAGGACATGGGGCTGAAAAGCAAGGAAATGACGGATATTCTGACCGAAAAGGGACAGGATGATGTCAAGACCCAGCGCGCCCTGACCGAACAGGAATTCAACATTCTGATGCAGACCCTTACGGAGAAGCACCAGGTGGATGATATTGTCGGATACATGGACGGGAAGACGTGTATCCCCTCCGTAAAGGCAGCAGCCAAGGCAGCCGCCGAAAAAGCAGCGGCTGAAAAAGCAGCCGCCGAAAAAGCAGCGGCTG
>CAVDLN010000018.1:0-20002 GCA_963609805.1 Erysipelotrichaceae bacterium
TCCCGACCGTTCATCATGTTGGCAAGCAGGCAGCGGCCGCTGTAGGAGACACACATGGATCCGTGTATGAAAGCCTCCAGTTCCACATCGCGCGGCAGAGCCTCACGAATGGCGCGGATTTCGGAAAACTGCAGTTCTCTTGCCAAAACAAGCCGTTTTGCGCCGAGTGAGGCGTAGGCACGCGCGGCAGCGGGACTGATGATGCTTGCCTGTGTAGATATATGAATTTCCATATCCGGCAGCATTTCCCTGACGGTTGCCAGAACGCCGAGGTCGGCAACAATGACGGCGTCCAGCCGACAGCCGCGCAGATCATCCAGAAATTGCCGGAGAGCGGGATACTCATGCGTGCGCGGCATGGTGTTCAGCGTCAGGTATATCTTTTTTTTCATGCTGTGCGCCAAATCCACGGCATCGTACAGCTCGGGAAGTGTAAAATTTCCTGCCTGCGAACGCATGCCGAAGCTCTGACCGGCAAGGTAGACGGCGTCTGCCCCGAACAGGAGAGCTGCTTTCAGTTTTTCCGGATTTCCGGCAGGGGAGAGTAATTCGGGCATGATGATCAGATGTCCTTTCGGTTCTTTGTCGGTGTTAAGCCAAAAACGGTGCCTGTCGTTAAATCCGTTCGGCTTCGCCGAAAACATTGCGGATTGCATCCAGATATCCGAAACCGTACAGGCTGTCTGGCTCAAGATAGGATGTTTCCGTCCATTCGTTCCAGCTGTTGACTGTAATCAGCGGCGCGGGCAGATTGTGCGTATCTACATATGCTTTGGCCATGCGCAGTGCCTCCTCGAAGGCTGCGGGATCATTGCCGCGGCAGACCTGCGGGACAAATCCTCGGAAGCGGGGGTTATTGTCCCATCCGACCGATACATGGGGGTAAAAGGGAACGCTGTAATCCCGATCTACACGATCCCACTCTTTCCGGACGTCACAGAGAATTTCACGGTAATCCCGGTTCATGTCGCAGAAATGAACGAACTGATAGTTGGTCATGCTGTCGAATCCCAGGAGAGGCAGTATTTCCTTAGTAGAGAGTGTTTTCTTTCCGTCAACACCGGAAAGGTTGGATATACGTTCCCCCCATCCGGTCAGCTGCAGTTCCAGACCGGGATGACCTGCGCGGACGGTTTCCGCACGGAACCAGTCCAGCGCATCCCGCGTCATGGCTGCTCCGCCCAGTCCCGCGACAAGATTTTCCACGTCATAGATCATGAATACGGGACGGCCATTGATTTTGTAATAGTTGGGACGGGAAAAATAGCGCTCGATAATGCGGTGAGCGATAATTTCGAATTCGGTTCGGTCAACCCTTCCCAGCCACACGGGACAGTCATTTCTCCACAGACCGTCGGACAGGCGGGTGTCCCATGTATAGTTTGCGTCATGGTTTGCCCACATGATATAGAATTGCATGCTGCCGTTGTTGGAGGCTTGCAAAAAGCCGTCATCGAGGCATTGCTCAAGGAACGGTCTGTGGTCATACCAGTACCAGTCGTAAATGAAAACGTTGACTCCGTGGGAAACTGCGGCATCGATCTGCATCTCCATTACGTGAGGATCCGCCTCATCGACGGGACCCCACAGAGGTTTACGGTTCCAAACATAGTCTGCCGGCTTGAGCGGGGCATTCTGAGCGGTTTCCAGAACAGTCTGCCATTCTCCGATTCCCTGCGGCCAAAATATGGAGGTTCTGCATTCCTTCCCTGTATAGGCGGGCCAGATGTAGGCTGCAATGTCGTATTTCATTGTATACCTCCTTATGCATTGAGTTCTTCCACAAAATTTGCGATGCTTCGTTATGAGTATATCCGATAGCGGTCGGTTTCCGCCGCAAATGCGGAGCCGCCCTCATCCCACATGGCAAGCAATTCCCTCGGCGGCATTCCCGCGCGCAGATCGTGTCCGCCGGTTGACAAATCAATATGCCAGCGTGTTCCCGACCGCGGGGGCGTGAAGGAGAAATCCGAAGGGAAAAGCTTTTTGAGCGTATCAATCAGGTAAACGCCGAGACTGACTGCCCGTACGGCGCGGGCATCCAGAACATGGATGTTTACTCCCTTGCAAACCTTCCCGCTATACTTGCCGAAGGCGGGGCGAAAGAACGCGGGGCTGAATGCGATACCGGGAAGCCCGAGGGAGTTCAGCGTGTCTGCCAAGAGCTCCGGTTTGATAAACGGAGCACCGATTGTGGTAAACGGGGTCGTCGTTCCGCGACCCTCCGAAACGTTCGTGCCTGCCAGCATACAGGTTCCGTTATAGACGGCGACGGCATCCAGGGAGGGCAGATTGGGACTCGGCTTTACAAAGGGTAGACCCGTATCGGCCCAAAGCATGGAACGCCTTAGTCCGCCGCAGGGGATAACCGTCAGATTGCAGTGCAGATCATACACATCATTACAGTAGCGTGCCAACTCTCCCAGTGTCAGTGCGTGACGGATCGGCATCCGCACAAGGCCTATGAAGGACACACAGTCCCCGGCTTGCCGTCCTCCCTCTACCGTGAGTCCGCCCAGCGGGTTTGGTCGATCCAGGACGCACAGCGGTACCTTATTGGAGGAGCAGGCGCGCATCGTACAAAGCAAGGTCGAGGCATACGTAAAGTAGCGCGATCCGACATCCTGCATATCAAACACAAGCATGTCCAGCCCGCGAAGGCTGTCGTCCTGCGGCGTATACTCGGATACGGAGTTCGTCCCGGGGGAGAACACCATGTCCTCAAACAATGAGTAGGTATGCAGCCCTGTCAGTTCATCGCGCCCGTCTGGCACCTTTTCACCCGGATCGAGCATACCGCGCACGCCGTGCTCCGGCGCAAACAGACAGGCAACCGAAAACAGCCGGGGGAGAGCGTCAACTGTACTGCGCCAGCCGTGAACAGGGGATATGCCGGACATGTTGGAGACAAGTCCGATCCGCCTGCCGTCAAGAACAGAACGGTAGGGCGTATCCGTAATACGGTCAATTCCGTTTTGAATCATAGGCCTTCTCCCTTTCCTTTTTCCCGTCCGGCTATGAAGTAGTCCTTGAACCGAGCAAGTGCCTCACGGGTTTCGCGGCGGAGGCGGTGTGCATAGGGGCGCGTATCCGCGGAGACGCCGTAGGCTTCCATGCCGAGCGTACGTGCAATATAAACAGCACGGCTGAGGTGGTACTCCTGCGTCACAATAAGGATGCTGTGTGCGCCGTATACACGCTGCGCTCTGCTCACACTCTCAAAGGTTGAAAATCCCTCGTGATCTTCTATGAGCTGATCTTCCCGTACGCCCAGAGCGATGGCAGCTGTCCGCATGGCGGCAACTTCATTGTAGTCGCCGGTATGGTCGCCGCTCAGAAGGACTTTCCCGAAGCGTTCCGAATCGGATAGGTAGACGGAACAGGCGATGCGGATTCTGTCAGCAAGCATATCGTTCGGGGTGCCGTCCGGGCGAAGGCCGGCACCCAAGATCAACACGCAGTCAAAGCGCATGCCTGCCGGTAAAGAGTCTGTTTCAGACGCGGACAAAATGTACGGGGAGGTTACATCCGCAACACCGCTGCTGACCACGTATACAAGGGTGATGCCCAGCACTGCCGATACAAGCAAAAAAGCGAGCACATACTTGGTTTTCCGCAGGAATATTCCGAATCGGGCGGTCTTCTTTGGAAAGCGCATGCCAACCTCCTCCGACGACAGACAGAAGGAATGTCGTCCGTTTTTCGGTTTACTGAGTATCTCCGGCGGGGCAGGCGTATTCCAATTTGTCCGCTGCCTCGTCAAGATAGTTGTTTTCCATCAATTCAATCATGCCGCGGTCGCACAGCGCGGACAGCTTCTGATCGAGAGGAATGCGACCCAACAGCGGGTAACCGAATTTCTCGGATATTTCCTCAATATGGCTCTTGCCGAATATGTCGATCTTCTTCCCGCAGTCCGGGCAGACGGCGTAGCTCATGTTTTCAACAAGGCCGAGCACGGGAATCTGCATCATCTGAGCCATGTTGGCGGCTTTCTCCACGATCATGGACACAAGATCCTGCGGCGTGGAGACGATAATAATGCCGTCAAGCGGCAGAGATTGAAACACAGTCAGGGGTACATCGCCGGTTCCGGGAGGGCAGTCCACGAACAGGTAGTCAATATTGTTCCATATGGTGTCGCTCCAGAACTGCTTGACCGTTCCCGCAATAACGGGACCGCGCCAGACAACGGGCCGGGTTTCATCGTCCAGCATCAGGTTGACGGACATGATGTCGATTCCGGTTGTTGTGGAGGGGGGGATCATGCCCAGCCCTTCTCCTTCGACAGGCTTGCGGAGGCCGAAGGCCTTGGGAATAGACGGACCCGTGATGTCGGCATCCAAAATACCTATCTTGTACCCCTTGCGCTGCATCAGCACCGCAAGCATGGAGGTGACGAGTGACTTCCCGACGCCTCCCTTGCCGCTGACTACTCCGATCATATGCTTGACCGAGCTGAGGTCATTAGGTTTTTCGAACATTTCCTCCCGGCTTTTCGGCTTAGAGGAGCACGCTGCCGAGCAGGTCGAGCAGTCGTGTGTGCAGCCTTCCGTATTTGTATTATCAGTCATGATGAAATCCTTTCTGTTTTTTTGATTGCTGTATGTGCTTGGATGAGGGAAACGGTGCGGAATAAATCAGCGGTTCCCTAACGTCAGTTCAGCTTGGCAAGCGCCGCCTCGGTAGCGGCCAGCTTCTCGCGGGCTGCGGTCAGCTTGGCGCGTTCCGCCTCCACGACTGCGGCAGGAGCTTTCGCAACAAACCCCTGGTTGGAGAGCTTCTTGTCCAGACGATCGACTTCCGTTTTGACCTTGGCTATTTCGGCGTTCAGTCTTGCTCTTTCCTTTTCAAAGTCCACAAGGTCCGACAGCGGCAGGTATGCAGTCGCGGAGGGCGTAACGACCTGCACACATGTGTCAGCTGACACACGGTCGACAGGGAAGGATTCCGCTACTTCAATGCCGGAAGCAGACGCAAGACGGGCAAAGAAACGGGCAGTCGAAGCGTTGAAAGCATCGCTGTACCGCGTTTCGATAAAGACGGCGGCCTTGCGGGAAGGGGCAATGTTCATCTCCGCGCGCCGATTGCGGATTGCGCGGATAAGCTCAAGCACACGCTCCATTTCTCCGGCTTCGGCAGGGAAATTCAAAGCGTCCTGTGCGGTCGGATAGCGGGAAATCATGATGCTTTCGGCATCTCCGGGCAGATGGGGCAGCGAGGAAAAGATTTCCTCTGTGATAAAAGGCATGAACGGGTGCAGAAGCTTCAGAATGCCGTTCAGCACATAGGTGATGACATTCTGGCAAACAAGGTTCTCCGCGGTATCTTTTTCGTTCAGACGGGCTTTTGCAAGCTCAATGTACCAGTCGCAGAAAACATCCCATGTGAAGTCGTATATAGCCGCCAGTGCCACGCCGACCTCATATTTGTCCAGGTTAGCGTTTACGCTCTCAGCAAGTTTGTTGAAGGAGTGCAGAATCCATTTATCCTCGAGGGACAGCTTATCCGCATTGGGGAGTGCTATTTCGTCAATGGACAGATTCATGCGCACAAAACGGGAGGCATTCCACAGCTTGTTTGCGAAATTCCGCGCCGCTTCCATCTTCTCGTCCGAGAACCGCATATCGTTTCCGGGGCTGTTTCCTGTCGCCAAGGCAAAGCGCAGTGCATCGGCCCCGTATTTTGAAATGATCTCCAGCGGGTCAATGCCGTTGCCCAGGGATTTGGACATTTTCCGTCCCTGCGCATCCCGCACCAGACCATGGATGAACACCGTGGAGAACGGCTTTTGTCCCATATGCTCCAAACCGGAGAAAATCATGCGGGCAACCCAGAAGAAAATGATGTCATAACCCGTTACAAGAACCGAGGTGGGGTAGTATTTTTTCAGTTCCGGTGTCTCGTCCGGCCAGCCCATGGTCGAGAAGGGCCACAGGGCAGAGGAGAACCACGTATCCAGCACATCGGATTCCTGGTGCACGGGTGCGCCGCACGCGGGGCAGGTTGTAATATCCTGCTTGGAGACCGTCATTTTCCCGCAGCTGTCACAGTAGAAGGCGGGAATACGGTGACCCCACCAAAGCTGCCGTGAGATGCACCAGTCATGGCAGTTCTCCATCCAGTTGATGTAAATTTTCGAGAAACGGTCGGGAGCGAACTTCACATCGCCGGAACGCACCGCCTCCAGTGCCGGCTCTGCCAGCGGCTTCATTTTTACGAACCACTGGTCCGAGGTCATAGGCTCCACTGTGTTGTGGCAGCGATAGCAGGTTCCGACATTGTGCGTGTGCGGCTCGACGGAAACCAGATATCCTTGCTGCTCCAGATCTGCCACCAGTGCCTTGCGGCAGGCATAGCGATCCATGCCTTCATATTTTCCCGCGTACCGGTTCATGGTTGCGTCATCGTTCATAACTTTGATCTGCTCGAGTCCGTGCCGTTCACCGACAAGGAAGTCGTTGGGATCATGAGCGGGCGTAATTTTAACGCACCCGGTTCCGAAGCCGATTTCAACGTAATCATCGGCGATGACGGGAATTTCCCTGCCCACAATGGGAAGAATAAGCGTTTTTCCGATTAGATGCTTTGTGGCATCATCGTTGGGGTTCACGGCGACTGCCGTATCTCCGAACATCGTTTCCGGACGTGTGGTTGCCACCTCGACGTAACCGGACTCGCCCTTGATCGGATATTTGATATGCCAGAAGAATCCGGGCTGCTCGGTATATTCGACTTCCGCATCGGAAAGGGCCGTGACGCAGTGCGGGCACCAGTTTATGATGCGGTGGCCGCGGTATATCAGTCCCTTATTGTACAGGTTGACAAAGACTTCCCGAACGGCACGCGAGCAGCCTTCATCCATGGTAAAGCGCTGGCGTGACCAGTCACAGGATGCACCCAGTTTTTTGAGCTGGCTTGTAATGCGGGCTTCGTAGGAATCCTTCCATGCCCAGACCCGGCGCAGGAACTCCTCACGCCCGAGGTCATACCTGGTTTTTCCCTCGTCTACGCGCAGCCGTTCCTCCACTTTGATTTGCGTGGCGATTCCGGCATGGTCCGTGCCGGGAACCCACAGGGTATTGTACCCCTGCATTCGCTTGGTACGTACTAAAATATCCTGCAGCGTCTCATCCAGGGCATGGCCCATGTGAAGCTGTCCGGTAACGTTGGGAGGTGGAATGACAACCGAAAAGGCGGGTGCGGGATTGGCCGGATCGGGGGTAAAATAGCCTTTGTCGCACCACATTTTGTAAATGCGGTCCTCAAACTCCGAGGGGGCATATGTCTTTGGCAACTCTGTTGCGGGATTCATGCGGTATCCTCCTGCTTGCAATTTGACAATTTTTCTGGATCTTTATGAAACGAAAACATAGGGAAAACAAAAAACGCCCTCCCGTATCAGGACGAGAAGACGCGGTACCACCTGACTTCGCATTGTGCCTGGCACAATGCGCACTCCGGGGGACGATAACGGATCCGAATCCGGCGGACACTGACGCGACACTATCGCTCTCACATCCGCAGCTCCCGGGCGACCTTCGCCTACCGCTCCGCAGGACTTTCACCAACCGTCCATTCTCTGTCGGGGAGCGGGAAGTTACTCCTCCCGTTCAAGGCTTTTTTTACTATGCGTTATTTTCATCCGGAAACCGGCGAAAATTCCGGCTTTTTCCCGCCGATTAAAGGCACATCCATCCGGCAGCGCAGAGCGCTGCCGGAATATGTGCGACTGAAAGTGACTGACCTTTGCGGCCGGTCTCAGTCAGCGTATACGCTGACCTGCTTCTTGCCCTTCGCGGCGTGCTCGAAGCGGACGGTTCCGTCAATCAGCGCGAACAGGGTATCATCGCTTCCGATGCCGACATTGTTGCCGGGATGGATAGCGGTGCCTCTCTGCCGGACGAGAATATTTCCCGCCAGGACTGCCTGACCGTCGGATCTCTTGACGCCGAGCCGCTTGGACTCGCTGTCCCGACCGTTCTTGGTGGAACCGACGCCCTTCTTATGAGCGAAGAACTGCAAACTGAGCTTCAACATCTTGCTACCTCCAAAATAATCATTGTGTGGATAGGTGTTCCGGAATCGGAGAATGTTTCTTACCGGGACAGCGTTCACAGCACAGATTTCTCTCCGTCATAGGGACGGTTTACAACCCGTACATCCAGGTAATCCCCGTAGTCCTCCAGCATATCGGAAAGCTGCTGGTAGTATCCGAGGAATATACCGGATACGGCGTAGCGCTTTAACTCATCCGCCTCGAATTCCGGAAGCGCCGCACGGCACTTGACCCGGATCGTCGTGGTGTTGTCATCGATTTCATAATCGACTGAGGAGTCATAGGCAACCTCTACGGTGTTTATCAGAAACATGGTCATGGATGACAGTGCGGAACAGAGAATATCCCATCCCTCCTCACCGTACCCTGTGTGGCCCTGTTCCTCAAAGCCGTAGAACACGCCGCCGCTGCGGTAGAAAGTAATCTTCGTCATGACAATGCGCTCCTTCCTTACGGGGAGGCGACACATCAAGCCTCGATCTTGGTGATCTGAACCTTGGTGTAAGGCTGTCTGTGACCGATCTTCTTCTTCTCGTTCTTCTTGGACTTGTACTTCAGAACGTAAATCTTCTTGCCTTTTCCGTTCTTAAGCACCTTGCCGGTAACAGTAGCGCCGGCAACCGTGGGGGTTCCCGCCTTGAATCCGGCATCGGTAGAGAGCGCGACTACGTCAAACTTGACTTCAGCGTCCTCCTCCGCATCCAGCTTCTCGACAAAGATGATGTCCTGCTCGTTGACTTTGTACTGCTTTCCGCCTGTCGCAATAACAGCAAACATGAAAAGCACCTCTTTCTTTCAGACTCGCTGACTGGGGCAGCATCGCAGAACGGCGACACTTTTGAAAACCCGTATCAAGCGGCACGCTATTATAGCATGTTCTTTCTTGCTTGTCAAGCTTTTTTTTGCTTTTTTCAAAAAATCGGAGGATACGAATAAAAAGAGACGCGAATTGTCTGTTTCCGAATATTTTTCGTCATATTATCCAGTATTCATACTGCGTTCACAAACATATGGTAAAATATGAACATCGTGCCGAGGCAAAGTAAAGCCGGAAGAGTCTTCTTTGCCGGCGCGCAGGAAAGGATTGGAATGAGCAAACAAAAGAAGGTCTCAAAGGCTGCAGGCCCTGTTCGGAAAACGTCCATCGGAGGGCAGGCGCTGATGGAGGGCATTATGATGCGCGGCCCGCGCGTTACCGCCATGGCGGTACGTAATCCGCGCGGAGAGATTGTACTGGAAAAGTTCCCGACAGCCTCCGGCAAACGTCCGTGGCTGTGGCGCGTGCCGGTTATCCGCGGTATTTTTAATTTTGCGGACAGCATGATTTTCGGCTATCGCTGCCTGATGCGATCGGCGGAAATATCAGGTCTGGAAGACGCCGAGGAAGAATTGCGGCGTGAGAAGGAGCAACGTCGGGCTGCCCGAGGAGGGACAGCCGACAGTGCTGCGGCGGCCCGGGCCGCAGATGACGGCGGCAAGCCGGACGCATGCGAAAATATTGCGGCCGTGCAGAGCGAAATCGAAAAAAAAGAGCAAACTGCCGAAACCGCGGAGCAAAAATCCGATACGGTAAATTCCGCACAGGCTGTCGGTATATCGCCGAGCAATGCATCGCAGGGCGATGCATCGCCGGAGGAGAAGAAAAAAACCTCGCCGATGATGGTTGCCATTACGGTTGTCAGCGTCGTACTGGCGCTGGCTCTCGCAATAGGGCTGTTTGTCATTGTACCGACATGGCTGTATGAGCTGCTTGCCTCGCATACGGACTGGGTGGATGCCGACAACCGCTACACCAAGTCCGTGTTCACGGGTATTTTGAAGATAGTCCTGCTTGTCGGTTACATGGCCGCTGTGTCCCTGATGAAGGATATTCGCCGCACGTTCCGCTATCACGGTGCCGAGCACAAAACCATCTTCTGCTACGAGGCGGGATTGCCGCTTACGGTAGAGAATGTGCGCATACAGCGCAGATTCCATCCCCGCTGCGGAACCTCGTTCCTTATTTTGATGGTGCTCGTAAGCATTTTCGTCGGTTTCTTTGTCCCTCCGACCCTGTATGAGGAAAATCGGATAATCAATACATTGCTGTACAGCGGTATCCGCATTCTGCTCATACCCGTAATTGTCGGACTTGGCTATGAACTTATCAAATTCTGCGGGCGGCATGACAATTGGCTGACGCGTATTATCGCGGCTCCCGGTATTGCACTTCAGCATATTACCGTTTTCGAACCGGATGATTCCATGATAGAATGTGCCATTGCCGCTATTCGGGAAGTTATCCCGGAGGATGGCAGCGATGCATGGTGACGCGGTCCGGCACCCTGTGTAATGAGAGACCAAATATTTTTGCGTAAAGTAGGAGGCAAACCATGGCTATCAAAGTAATCGAATGCAGCAACTATGAGGAAATGTCCCTCGCGGCCGCCGAACTGGTCGCCGGGGTCATGCATGAAAAGCATAATGCGGTGCTGGGACTCGCAACGGGATCGACGCCTGTGGGTATGTATCGCATACTTGCCGAAATGAATGCGGCGGGAAAAATTGATTTTTCCGAAGTAACAACGGTTAATTTGGATGAGTATTATCCCATCGCGCCGGAGAATGACCAGAGCTACCGCTACTTTATGAATCAGAACCTGTTCAGACACATAAATATCGACATTTCCCGCACATTCGTTCCGGACGGTGCGGCAGACGATCCGGAGGCTGCCTGCCGCCGATACGAGGAGATTCTCTCATCTGTCGGTCGGGTGGATATTCAGGTGCTCGGCATCGGTCAAAACGGACACATCGGGTTCAACGAGCCGGCACCCAGTCTTTGCCTTGACACACATGTTACATCGCTGACGCCCTCCACCATCAAGGCGAATGCCCGGTTCTTTGCCTCCGAGGGGGAGGTTCCTACCCATGCGCTGACGATGGGAATGGGGTCGATTATGCGCGCAAAGAAGATTTTGATTATGGCAAACGGCGCCGCGAAACGTGATGCCGTTGAAACCATGCTGAACGGCGGACTGACGACATCCTGCCCGGCGTCGCTTCTGAATCTGCATTCCGACGTGACTCTGGTCTGCGACGACGCGGCCATCGGCAAATAAACCGCACGTCCCCCGGTGTTGCTCTGGCTTTTATGAGGACGGTTTTACATTGAAAGTAAAGGAAGGAACGCGGATATGGACAAGCATTTCAGACTCATTCTGAAGGATGACGGGCAGGATATTTACACACCGCGCCAATGCCAGCAATGGGGGTATCGCTACGGCCCGAGTATTATGGTGCACGGGGACGTGTGCGAGGCATGGTTCGCTTCTCCGGGCGACTGCTACGAAGCAGACTGGTTTACCTATCGCCATTCCGAAGACGGCGGAAAAACATGGAGCGATGAGCGTGTGGTTATGACGCCTGTCCCGAACTCCATGGACTGGTTTTCGGTTTGCGATCCCGCTGTATTCAAGTACGGCAAGTATTATTATATCGGCTATACATCTACTGTTTTTGCCAACGGCGGCGGTGTCTGCAACAACGGCTTTGTCGCGCGGTCAACCTCGCCGACAGGACCTTTTGAACGCTGGTGCGGAAACGGATGGGGTGAGCTTGGTCCCGACGGCGTCCGTTGGCTGGGGAAGCCGGCCCCTCTGATCTATTACGATGAGGATTGGCATAACTGGGGGGCGGGTGAATTTTCGTTTGTCGTTAAGGACAACGTCTTGTACATTTACTATACATGGACATCCCGCGATATAAACGACAAAAATGTTCATGAAACACGAGTGGCAACGGCCGACATTACCCGGGAGGATTGGCCTGCCGCATTGACATACCACGGGGTGGCGGTGACGCGTCCGCGAAGCTCCAACGATTCCTTTGATATGGTGTATTGTGAGGATCTCGGGAAATTCATTGCCCTTTCCACGGATTACCGCTTTACCGATGAAAGCATGCTGGCTGTGTATGAATCGGAGGACGGACTGATCTACCGCCGTGTGAATGAGATACGGACTCATACCATGACCAAACTGCATAACTGCGGTATTTCCGGCGACGAGCAGCACCATATCCGAAAGGGAGACACCATGCTGCTGGCATATGCCTACGGAAATCAGTGGGGATGCTGGGGAACAAGGATGCATGCCTATGATTATGAATTCATGCAGGAGGACTTCTACTCGGAGAAGGATAAACCGAATGTCAACATTGAGGTTGTAAAAAGGGAAAATCCTCCGGCTTATTCCCCGGCGGCACTGCTGCTTGAAAAACCGCATTACCTTCGCATGAAAGTCGGCGATTCGCGCCTTCTTCCGCTGCTGTCCATGAATGACTGCTTCGAGACGCGCCCGGTGACATCGGGAGTAAAATTTATGAAGTATGACAAGGAAATTGCCGTCATACGCTGCTGCCGCATTACCGCCCGCTCTCCGGGAATGACTTATGTGGAAGCGCTTTGGAATGGGTTGCGCTGCGAATTTCCGATATATGTTTACGATACGGATCCGCCTGCGATCTGTCCCATGCAGCCTTACCCGGAAAAAAAGGTCGTTTTCTTTGAACCTCCGGTGCACGAATACCGTATAAACCTGCTGCACCATGAGAAAAAGCAATTGCGCGGTATTTGCACATATATGGACGGGTCGTGGTTTGAGCTTGCCGGAAAGGCGGATGGGGTTGTGTACATAAACCGCAGCCCCGAGCTGTTTGTCGTGGATGAAGACGGGCATGTTCTCCCGACAGGCAGGGAGGGCATCGGAACCGTCACTTTGGCCTGCGGGGGACATGAGTTCGACGTAACCGTAGAGACGGTCGAATAAATGGTCGAACAGTTGAATTTCCTGTAAGGTTAAGGAAACGTTGCCGGATAAATCGGCAATTCCTATAGGTCGGGAAAAGTGACTTCCCGGCGAAAAACAGAAATTCTGCCGAAAGCTCTTTACAATTGCATGAAAATGTAGTAAAATAGCACTGTATGGAAAGAGGGGCGCGTATTTTTTCATCCTGCGCTACCGTAACTGCAGAAGGCGAGGCATATTCCAATGGATCAACCGGTATACAAACGAATCCTGCTCAAATTGTCCGGTGAGGCTCTTGCTCCCGCACACCGTGAGGACGGGATTCTGGATTTTTCCTTTATTGACAGAGTGGCTGCTGTATTGAAAAAATGCCGGGACGCAGGCGTTGAAATAGGTGTCATCGTCGGTGCCGGCAACATCTGGCGCGGAAAGTCCGGCGCGGCACAGATGGAGCGCTGCCGTGCCGACCACATGGGGATGCTTGCTACGGCTATCAATGCCCTGGCACTCCAGGACGGTTTTCAGAGAGCCGGTATGGATGCCGTCGTCATGACAGCCGTGGAAATGGATGCATTTGCCGACCGGTATAACGCACGCACCGCAAACCGTCTGCTGTCGGAGGGAAAGATAGTCATTTTCGGATGCGGTATGGGTGTTCCGTATTTCTCCACGGATACGGCTGCTGTTCTACGTGCCGCGGAAATCGGTGCGGATGCTCTTTTGATGGCAAAGAACGTTGACTACCTGTACACGGCTGATCCGCGCAAGGACCCGGAAGCCAAGCCGATTTACGACATTACCTATGCCGAGATTCTGGAGAAAGACCTGCGCGCATTTGATATGACCGCAGTCTCTTTCTGCAATGAAAACGGCATTGAGGCATATGGCTTTGCACTGGCAGATCCGGAAAACATCTACCGTGCGGTTATGGGAAAGCCAGTCGGAACCCGAATGCATAAATAAAGGAAGGGGAGAGTACCGCATTTTTCGCCGGACCGAACCGCACCTGCCGGTATAGTTGATATTTGATAGTGAAGAGAAAGGAAAAATTATGAAGTACGATACCAAAGCCCTCGAGGCAAAAATGAAGAAGACCATAACTGCCTACGAAACCAATTTGGAGACGATTCGCGCCGGACAGGCTAATCCTGCCGTGTTTAACCGTGTTACATTCGAGTATTACGGTGCTGCAACGCCGCTGAATTCCATGGCCAATATTATGGTGACGGACGCAAGGACGCTGACGATTCAGCCCTACGATCGTTCCACGCTCAAGGCTATGGAAAAAGCGATTCTTGCATCCGATGTCGGTATCACGCCGCTGAACGACGGATCGGTTCTGCGTCTTGTTTTCCCGCAGCTGACGGAGGAGCGCCGCCGCGACCTGACGAAGCAGGTAAAGAAAATGGGCGAGGAAGCAAAGGTTGCTCTGCGCAACGAGCGCCGCAATGCCAATGAGGAAGTCAAAAAGGCGAAGAAGGACGGCACCATGACTGAGGATGAGGCATCTGCTTCCGAAAAGTTAATACAGGATGTAACCGATAGGTTTGTCAAGAATATCGATACCATTACGGATTCGAAGAACAAGGAACTGATGGAAATCTGACAAGCAGGGCGGAGACCGCACACGGAGACGGGTCGGCTCCGCCCTGTTTTTCGGAGGAAACAGCCCATAGAACTGAGAGGATTGCACATTGTGAGAAAGAAAGCATCGCCGCAGGGAGTCATGCGGCCCGATGAGAACTTCAGGCATATCGCATTCATTATGGACGGCAACGGACGCTGGGCAAAAAAGCGCGGGATGCCGCGGGAATACGGTCATAAAGTCGGTTCCGCTACCTTCAAGAAGGTGTGCCTGTACTGCTGCGATATAGGGTTTCAGGCCGTCACGGTGTATGCTTTTTCCACGGAAAACTGGAAGCGGCCCCCGCATGAAATCGAAACAATCATGGGTATTCTGGATGACTATCTTGAGGAGCTGAAGCGGGATTATCCGAAGTACCACAATCATTTCCGATTCATCGGGGACTTGTCTGTATTGACACCTGCGCTGCGCGAGAAAATCGCTTATGTCGAAACACTTAATGCACACGAGCCGCAGGTGCTGAACATTGCGCTCAACTACGGCGGCCGTGCAGAGCTGGTTCACGCCTTCCGAACGCTTGCTGCCGAGGGAAAAATGGAGGATATCACCGAGGAGGACATCTCCCGCTCCGTATATACGGCTGAATGCGGTGATCCGGATATGATTGTCCGTACCGGCGGGGATTTGCGCCTGTCCAATTTTCTGCTTTGGCAGGCGGCATACTCCGAGCTGTATTTTGTCGATAAGCTGTGGCCGGACTTCGGCCCCGCCGATGTGGATGATTGCGTTCGGGAATTCTACTCCCGCAAACGCCGCTGGGGCGGACTTTGATGTCAATCAAAACTACTGCTGTCATGTTGTGAGGTGTTCGTATGCTGAAACGGATTCTGACTGCTGCCGTTGCATTGTGTATTTTTATCCCTGTCCTGATTTTTTCCGAAACATGGGCTTTCCCGTCCTTATTCGCTCTTTGCGCGCTGATCGGCGTGATTGAATTGCTTCGCTGTGTCGGGCTTTTCAAAAACCCGTGGATTTCTGTTCCGCTCTGCCTTATGGCGCTGCTTGCACCCCTGGGATCCCGCTATGCGCTGGTAAACCGCGGGGCTGAGGAGGGGACTGTTTGCACCGTGGCGCTCGGTGCTCTTCTGCTGCTTACCGTTTATTTGCTCGGCGTTGCGGTTCTCGGTCATAAAAAAACGGATATAACAGCGGTGGGGACGTCCTTTACCGTATTTCTCTACACGGTGGGCGGTTTTGCGGGCGTGGTCTGCCTGCACGACATTTTCTCTTCTTTTTTTTCGATTATGGTCTTTGTGGGCGCATGGATAACCGACACGTTTGCTTATTTTTCCGGAAGACTGTTCGGCAAGCATAAGCTGATACCGGAGGTGAGTCCCAAGAAGACCATAGAAGGTTCGATCGGCGGGACGCTTTTTTGCGTGCTGACGTTTGTCGGCATGACATTCCTGTACAATAAAACAGGCATTTGGGGCAGTCATAATGAGCTTTCGATCTGGCTTATGCTTCCGGCGGGACTTCTTGTGTCGATTGTTTCCCAGTTGGGGGACCTGTCCATGTCGCAGCTGAAGCGGCATTACGGAATTAAAGACTTCGGAAACCTCCTTCCGGGTCACGGAGGTATTCTGGATCGGTTTGATTCGGTTTTGGCCGTGTCCCTCACTCTGCTGGTTTTCTTTATGGCAACGGGTATTACGGTTGCCTGAAATCGATCCGGGAAACGAAAGGAACTTATAGCGGGAAATGGAAAACTCGAAAGCCATGCGGGACACTGCGCAGGAGTATCCTGATTTGATTATTTTGGGCTCGACGGGGTCTGTCGGGACACAGGCAGCCGATGTTGCCGAAAGACACAACATCCGGGTAAGGGGACTTTCCGCAAACAGAAATTCAGCGGCTGTTGAGAAGCAAGCCCGCCGCTTTCTGCCGGATCGTGTGGTCATGACAGACCCGGCCGCCGCCGCCGACCTTCGTGTTCGTCTTGCGGATACTTCCGTGTCGGTGCAATGCGGCTTTGAAGGAATCCGGGATATGATATGGCAGACAAAGACGGAAAACCCGCATGGGGTGACCGTGGAAAATTCCATTCTCGGTGAAGCGGGGCTTCGTCCCACGCTGGATACACTGGAGGCGGGGCACAGGCTGGCACTTGCAAATAAGGAATCCCTTGTCGTAGGGGGAGAGCTGGTTATGGCTCTGTCCCGCCGGACGGGAAACGAGATCCTTCCCGTTGACAGTGAGCACTGCGCTATATTTCAATGTCTGAGGGCAGGCGCACGACGTGAGGTTCGGCACATCCTGCTTACCGCATCGGGCGGACCGTTTTTCGGATACACAGTCGAGCAGCTGAAGAGTGTCACAAAGCAGATGACGCTGGCGCACCCGACATGGCGCATGGGACAGAAGATTACGGTGGACAGTGCGACATTAATGAACAAGGGCTTTGAAGTGATCGAGGCGGTTCATCTGTTCGGTGTAACTCCGGATCAGGTGTGCGTCGTTGTTCACCGGGAGAGTGTTGTTCATTCTATGGTAGAATATGTGGACAACAGCATTATTGCGCAGCTTTCCGTTCCCGATATGCGGCACTGCGTTCAGTATGCATTGACTCACCCGCATAGGTTTCCTGCCGGGGAATCCTGCGCCGAACTGGATTTGTTCTCTGTCGGGAAGCTGACTTTCAGCCGGCCTGACACGGAAACGTTCCCGCTTTTGCCGCATGCGGTATCCTGTATACGACGCGGAGGAGCACTGCCTGCGGTACTCAACGCCGCCAACGAAGAGATTGTCGACGCCTTCCTGCATGAGCAGATAAGGTTTTGTGACATTCCCGGCCTTGTGATGCGTGTTACGGATCAGCTGTCGTATGCGGAAAACCTGCACAGTTATGAGGAGATACTGAGCGCCGACCGTGCGGCGCGCGAGGCAGCCCGGGCACTGCTGTCCCGCATTTAAACGCTTAATCGGAGGCATACATATATTGATACAGATATTGAAATTCCTTTTTTACTTTGCCCTGACCGTTTTGGGACTCGGCGTGCTGATTTTTGTCCATGAATTGGGACATTACCTGACCGCCCGTGCATGCCATGTTACCATACATGAATTTTCCCTCGGTATGGGTAAGAAGCTGTGCGGATTTACTTCCGAAAAGACAGGCATTCAGTATTCATTGCGCCTGCTGCCGATCGGCGGCTACGTTGCCATGGCCGGAGAGGACGAGGGCGGTGAGGGATCGGGGGATCCGAATGCGTTCTGTAAAAAGAATGTCTGGCAGAAAATGCTCATACTGGCAGCCGGAGCCGGCATGAATGTTCTGACCGGCTTTTTGGCCATGCTCATTCTGACAATCGGGCTGACGGCATCCGGCTACAGGCTTCCGTCAACGACAATCGAGTATTTCGCTGCCGGCGCACCGAGTTACGTTACCGGATTGGAGGAGGGAGACACCATCCTGCGTATCGGTGACACGACGGTGCATACCGGATATGAACTGGCATATGAAATCATGTTTGCGGGATACGAGCCGATTGACGTTTTGGTGAAACGGAACGGGGAGCGTGTACTTGTCGAAAATGTCCGTTTCTCAACTGATTCCGAGAGCGGCATTGTGTTCGGCAGCATGGATTTTCAAACCGGTTCTATGGAGCCTACTGCGGGCAACGTTGTCTTTGCGGGATTCTGGCGCGGGATATCCTCCATCAAAATGGTGTTTGACTCCCTCAAGGGTATTTTGACAGGAAGATTCGGGGTGTCCGAGCTGTCCGGACCGATCGGTGTTACATCGACCGTGACCGAGGTTGCCAGTCAGCCGATGGCCGGATGGAACCTTCTCTACTTGTTTGCGGTGATAGCAATGAATCTGGGCGTTTTCAATCTGCTTCCGATTCCCGCACTTGACGGCGGGCGGCTGTTCTTCCGCGTTTTGGAGGTTCTTTCCTTCGGCAAGCAGATAAAGCCAAATATTGAGGCGAAGATACACAGTGTGGGAATGATGATTTTGCTGGCATTTACGGCAGTTATAGCCTGCAAGGATATTTTCAATCTTTTATGAGAGGCATGCGATGAAATACAATGATATCCGCCGTCATGCGCGGACGGTACATATCGGGCGTTTGGCAATCGGCGGAAATGCGCCCATTGCCGTACAATCCATGACCAATACGGATCCGCACGACGCGGCCACAACACTCTCGCAGATTCGCGCGCTGTCGGCAGCAGGGTGCGATATCGTGCGTCTGACCGTTCCGGACAGGGAGGCAGCCGAAACCGTACGCATCATCAAAGAAAGCGGAGTGCAGATTCCGATTGTGGCCGATATCCATTTTGATTACCGGCTGGCGCTGCTGTGCGCGGAATACGGCGTTGACAAGATCCGCATAAATCCGGGAAACATCGGAGATGACGATCACATTCGCGCGGTTGCCGATGCATGCCGTGAAAGACACATACCGATCCGCATAGGCGTAAACAGCGGCTCGCTGGAAAAGCACATCCTGGAAAAGTACGGTGCACCGACGCCGGAGGCACTGTGCGAGTCTGCGCTGTACCATGCATCCTTACTTGAAAAATTCGGATTCGAGGATACAGTGATTTCCATTAAAGCCTCCTCTGTTCCCGCAATGATTGCGGCCAACCGTGCGATTGCATCAGCCTGCGATTACCCACTTCATCTCGGTGTTACGGAGGCCGGAGGAGCGGAGATGGGAACTGTCAAATCCGCGGCGGGCATCGGAGCACTGCTGTGCGACGGCATCGGGGATACATTCCGTGTATCGCTGACTGCGGACCCGGTACGGGAAGTTGAAGCGGCCCACCGCATTCTGAATGCACTTGGCGTGGAGGGGCAGTGCGGATTGCAGATCGTTTCCTGCCCTACCTGCGGAAGAACTAAAATCGATCTGATTTCGCTGGCAAAACAGTTTGAGGAAGCAGTGAAGGAGGCCGGTTTGTCCGATCTTCCGGTCAAGGTTGCCTTGATGGGCTGCGTTGTAAACGGACCCGGCGAGGCTCGCGAGGCCGATATCGGCATTGCAGGCGGGAAAGGGGAGGCTATGCTGTTTTCCCATGGGCAAATCCTGTACAAGGTTAAGGAAAGCGATATTATTCCTACCCTTCTTTGCGCGCTGGAGCGTATTCGGAAGGAGCGGGAGAATATGGCATGAGAACATTACCGGAACTTTTGAATCGCTATAATCCGGACCCGAACACAAAAAGGATATTATTATCTGCCACAAGTTACAGCGCACAGGCGGACAGGGAACACCGCGCGTTGATTCTCAATGTGGCGTTTCCCGCTATCGTCGGAAAGAAAACACTGTATCGCATTGAAGACGAAATCACCGATGCCTACGGACTGGCATACACGAAGATTATGCCGAGTTATCCGAAGGAGCTCTTTACCGATGCCTATATTCCCGAATTGCTGTGCGAGACAGAAAGAGTCGGCGTCGTCGCACGCGGTTTTTTCGGGAAATACACGTATCGTATCGAGAACAACTGTCTTACGGTGGAGATACCGTTTACCCGGGCCGGCGTTGAGCTGCTGATTAG
>CAVDLN010000018.1:20012-20819 GCA_963609805.1 Erysipelotrichaceae bacterium
CGCGCAGACGCCGCTTGTCATGCAGCGGATAATCAAGTCCGAATTCGGCATCGATATGCGCGTCGATGTCGTTAATTCCGAGGAGGTGCAGGAAAGCATTTCGCCGCACCAGCGATCCATACTCGAGCAGGCTGACAGACAGATTCAGAGTGCCTTGCGGTCGTACGGGAAATCAGACAGTTATAAAGGAGCAGCTGCGGAGGAGAAGCCGGGCGAGGAAATTCTCCCCCGGGTCGGCAGTCTCTTTTCCCTGCAGCCCGCCGGAGGCGGAACGCAGGACGGCGCGGAACGGCAGCCGGCAGACACAGTTCAGCCCGTGGACGGGAAGGTGCACATCGGTTTTATGACTTTCGATGTTTCCGAGCCGGAGTATGCGTTGGGTCCGAGATTCGATATACTTCCGACGCCGCTTTCGCAAATTGATAAGCCCCGCCGGGGACTTGTTGTGGTGGGGGAGGTATTCGGCTATACCAAAGAGGCAAACCGAAGCGGAGACAAATTCGATATAACTTTTAATCTGACAGACAACAGTGCCTCCCTTGAGTGCAGGGCCTACGGACTTTTGCCGGAGGATGCCGACGCACTCGGCGCGGCAGTTACGAACGGTGCTGCTCTGGCTTTGCACGGCTATTGCCGCCGAATGGTGAAACGTGACCGTACAGAGGGACCCGATTTGATTTTTTACCATGATTCCGTCGCAAAAATCAAGCGTATAGAGCGCATGGACGAGGAGCCGGTAAAGCGGGTTGAATTGCACCTGCATACGCAGATGTCCTCCATGGATGCCCTGATAAACCCGGCGGATGC
>CAVDLN010000018.1:20829-21567 GCA_963609805.1 Erysipelotrichaceae bacterium
GCCGTTGCCATAACGGACCACGGAAATGTACAGGGATTCATGGAAGCCATGATTGCCGCCGAGAATACCGGCCAAAAAGTGATTTGGGGGATTGAAGCCTACTTTGTAAATAATACATCGGGAGCGGTTTTTGGAAATTGTGAGGGGACGCTGCAGGACGAGGCGGTGGTTTTTGACCTTGAGACAACGGGATTGTCCGCCCAGAACTGCCGTATCATCGAGATAGGCGCGGTGAAAATACACGACGGCCAGGTCGTAGAGCGCTTCGATACGTTCGTAGATCCCGAGGGGAAAATCCCGTCCGAGATTACGAAACTGACCGGAATCACACAGCAGATGACGGCGGGGGCACCGGACGAGCTGACAGCACTGCAGATGTTTTTCGGGTTTGTGGGAAAGCGGAAAGACGGCGGCGATATGCTGCTGATTGCCCACAATGCGGATTTTGATACGGGCTTTATCCGCGCGGCAACCGATCGGCATGGTATTCCGTTTACAAATCCCTACTTGGATACGCTGGCTCTTGCACGGTATCTCCTGCCTGATCTGAAGAATCATAAACTGGACACGGTCGCCAATCACTACGGGTTGGGAGATTTTAACCACCACCGTGCCTGCGACGACGCGGAGATGCTCGCCAATATCTGGTTTTCCATGGTGGCGGACTTAGACGAGGGGGGCATTCGGACATTTGATTCCCTGCGTACCGATATGGCTGAGAAAACAGACCCGACCCGC
>CAVDLN010000019.1:0-10307 GCA_963609805.1 Erysipelotrichaceae bacterium
GGATCTCGGCGAGAAGAAGGATGATCTGTTCGTTTATGTTGCCGGGCATTCCTGCAAGCTGTACCGCGCAAAGTTCATCCGGGAAGTGTGACGTCCGTGCCGACGGCGGCTGATGTTTTTTGTGTTGCCTGCGGCTCCGGCATGACGGGAGACGAGGCGGCGCTCAATTACAAGTATGTCAACAGGCAGTGCCGTGATTTTCTGTGTCCCGTTTGCCTTGGAAAAAAGCTGGGCGTATCCTCTGACGAACTGCACCATATGATTTATGTTTTCCGTACGCAGGGGTGTCGGCTTTTTTCACCGCTTGAACCGGGGACACCCGGGAAGGGCGGAAAAACATAAAGGAACGCCTTGTAAGGAACGCTTTGTTTTGGTTCGGAAAAGGGAGATCCCCCTGCGTGGGTATCTTCCTTTTCTGCATGCTGCCATGCCCGATGCCGGGCATGGCTGAGGAGAAAAATGATGCAATTTTACGGATTTCAAAAACTGACGCTGCTGGATTTTCCGGGAAAAGTTGCCTGCACGCTTTTTACGGGCGGCTGCAACCTGCGCTGCCCGTTCTGCCATAATGCGCTGCTGGTTACGGAATTGGAACAGGCGGAGGAGGTGTGGGATGAGACGGATGTGCTGGAATATTTGAGGCGCCGCCGCGGACTTCTGGACGGTGTATGCATTACGGGAGGAGAACCGACACTCCGACCGGAATTGCCCGCCTTTTTGCGTCGGGTGAAGGAGCTTGGCTATGCGGTAAAACTGGATACAAACGGAACGCACCCGGATGTGCTGCGACAGGTCGTGGCGGCCGGACTGATTGATTATGTCGCCATGGATATCAAAAACTGTGCGGACAAGTATGCGATAACGGCGGGTGTCGGGCAGGATCGGCTGTCCGGCGTGTCCGAAAGCATAGATTACCTTTTGAGAGGGGCGGTGGAATATGAGTTCCGTACGACGGTGGTCAGAGAGCTCCACACGGTGGAGGACATTGCCGCTATTGCGGAACGCATAACCGGCGCAAGACGCTATTTTATTCAGAATTTCAAGGACAGCGGAAGTCTCGTCGGGAAAGGCCGGTATTCGGCACATACCCCGCAGACGCTTGAGGCAATGAAAAAAACCGCCTGCGACAGGGGAATTCCGACGGAACTGCGCGGCGTGTAAGCACATTCGCCCCTGGGCTGCGCGTGCAGTATGACACTACATATTGACAAAACGCCGCATCCAAACACAAGATGTGGAAAAATTTTCTCTTGACAAACATCGGCAAGTATGCTATAGTATAGGAGCGGCGCGCCCCCGGGACACCCGGCAGACACGGTACGCAGCGCAACATGATACAAAGGAGATCCGGCATGTATACGGTAATCAAACGGGATGGAAAGGTTGTCAACTTCAACCTGAGTAAAATCAGAAATGCAATTATCAAGGCGTTTGATGCCTGCAATTTGCAATATAACGAGGATACCATCGACTTTCTTGCACTGAAGGTCACTTCCGATTTTCAGCAGAAAATCAAAGACGAGCGTGTTTCGGTCGAGGATATCCAGGACAGCGTGGAGTCGGTGCTTATTAAGGCGGGCTACGATGAGGTCGCAAAGTCCTATATCCTTTACCGGAAGCAGCGCGAACGCATGCGCAACATGAGCAACACGCTGTTGGACTACAAGACGATTGTGGATAACTACCTCAAGGTCAGTGACTGGCGGGTCAAGGAGAATTCTACCGTGACTTATTCGGTCGGCGGTCTGATTCTGTCGAATTCCGGCGCTATTACCGCCAATTACTGGTTGAGCGAGGTGTACGATGAGGAGATCGCCGAGGCGCATCGCAATGCCGACATACACCTCCACGATCTTTCCATGCTGACCGGCTACTGCGCCGGATGGTCCCTGAAGCAGCTGATTCAGGAAGGACTAGGCGGCGTGACCGGAAAGATTACCTCCGCACCTGCCAAGCATCTTGCCACTCTCTGCAACCAGATGGTCAACTTCCTCGGCATCATGCAGAACGAGTGGGCCGGCGCACAGGCATTCTCCTCCTTTGACACATATCTTGCTCCCTTTGTCAAGTGTGATCATTTGAGCTATGATGCTGTCAAGAAATGCATTGAGTCCTTTATTTTCGGTGTGAACACGCCCTCCCGCTGGGGTACGCAGGCGCCCTTCTCCAATATCACGCTTGACTGGGTTGTTCCGCCCGATCTTGCCGAGCAGAACTGCATTGTCGGCGGAAAAGAAATGGATTTCAAGTATAAAGACTGCCAGCACGAGATGGATATCGTCAACAAGGCATTTATTGAAACCATGATCGAAGGGGACGCCAACGGACGCGGCTTCCAGTACCCCATTCCCACCTACTCCATCACCAAAAATTTTGACTGGTCGGATACCGAGAACAACCGACTTCTGTTCGAAATGACATCCAAGTACGGCACTCCGTATTTTTCCAACTATGTAAACAGTGATATGGAGCCGACCGATGTCCGTTCCATGTGCTGCCGACTGCGCCTGGATCTGCGTGAGCTGCGTAAGAAATCCGGCGGATTCTTCGGAAGCGGTGAGTCTACCGGTTCCGTGGGAGTCGTGACAATCAACATGCCAAGCATCGCGTACCAATCCGCCAACGAGGAGGAATTCTACCGCCGCCTCGACAAGCTGATGGATATTTCCGCACGTTCCCTCAAAATCAAGCGTCGCGTTATTACCCAGCTGATGGAGAACGGGCTGTATCCGTACACGAAGCGCTACCTCGGCACCTTTGAGAATCACTTCTCCACAATCGGACTGGTCGGCATGAACGAGGCCTGCCTCAACGCGAACTGGCTCCGCGAGGATCTGACGCATCCTGCGGCGCAGAAGTTCACCGCCGCTGTGCTGAATCACATGCGGGAGCGCCTGTCTGACTATCAGGAAATGTACGGCGACCTGTATAACCTGGAGGCAACACCGGCAGAGTCCACTTCCTACCGCTTCGCCAAGCATGATAAGGAGCGTTTCCCCGATATTATCACAGCTGCCCGCGAGGGGGATACACCCTACTATACCAATTCCTCCCACCTGCCTGTCGGCTATACAGAGGACATTTTCACGGCACTGGATATTCAGGACGAGCTGCAGACACTGTACACATCCGGTACGGTATTCCACGCCTTCCTCGGCGAGAAGCTGCCTGACTGGAAGGCAGCTGCGGCACTGGTGCGCAAGATTGCGGAGAATTACCGCTTGCCTTATTACACGCTTTCGCCTACGTACTCTGTCTGCCGCGACCACGGCTACCTGAGCGGCGAGCAGTATACATGCCCTGTCTGCGGACAGAAGACCGAGGTGTACAGCCGTATTACCGGGTACTATCGCCCCGTACAGAACTGGAACGACGGAAAGTCGCAGGAGTTCAAGGATCGGAAGACCTACAACCTGGGTGCTTCCCGTCTGACGCATTCCGGACCGCGCACGCAGGATACCGCAGTGGAAACCGTCGGGCGGGAGCCGACCGTCGGAGAGGTTTCTCCGGTGCGCGATGCGCAGATTTACCTGTTCGCAACTCCTACCTGCCCGAACTGCAAGATAGCGGCTGCATCGCTGGATAAGTCGGGCGTCGTTTACGAAAAAGTGTACGCCAATGAACACATCGATATGGCGCGTGAATTCGGCGTCAAGCAGGCGCCCACGCTTGTGATTGTGCGGGACGGACAGATCGAAAAGTATGCCGGCCTTCCGGAGATCAAGAAGTATCTTGCCGATACCGCGCGGTGACAGTTGACAGTTGACAGTTGATAGTTGATAGCAGACAGCTGTCTGCTGTCAGTAAAGGAATAAGGAGAAAATATATGCTGTATTCTTCCACTACATCCGGCATGATCAGCGAGTTCGGACTGGACGGCGGACTTGAACTGATGATGGATGCCGGTTTCCCCGCCATCGACCTGAATCTCGGGGAGGAGAATTCGTTCATTTTCGAAGAAAACTGGCGTGAGACGGCGGATCGCATCAAGGCGCTTGCGGACAGCCGGGGCGTTGTGTTCAATCAGGCACATGCGCCCTTCGGGGGCGGATACCCGCATTATACCGGCGTCCTCGTCCCGCAGCTTCCGCGCGTATTTGATTTTTCCGCACGGATCGGAGTCCGGCAGGTTGTGGTGCATCCTCTTCAGACCGGTCGGTACTATGGTCATGAGAAAGAACTGTTTGACATGAACATGGACTTCTACCGGTCGCTTGCCCCGTATGCTCGTGAGGCGGGTGTACGCATCGGCATCGAAAACATGTGGCAGAACCATCCGGTCAGCGGGTATATCGTGGATGATGTGTGTGCGAATCCGCATGAGCTGGCGGCATACTACGACACGCTGGACGATCCGGATGTCTTCACGGTCTGTCTGGATATCGGCCATGTGGCGCTGTGCGGACGGGAGCCGGAGGATGCGGTGCGCATTCTCGGCCATGATCGCCTGGGCGCGCTGCACATTCATGATGTGGATTATGTCCATGACCTGCACAATCTGCCCGGTATGGGCAATATTAACTGGAAGGCGGTCTGCCGCGCTTTGGCGGATATACGCTACAAGGGTGACATGACGCTGGAGGCGGGACGGTTCCTGTATCACTACGACAAGGCATTCCGCCCGACTGCCTGCCGATTCATGGCCGACTGTGTCCGGTATCTGACCGAGGCGGTTGAGAGCATGATGAAAGAGGACGGCGCAGGGAAGGCATGATATAAAACGGCTCCCGGAAATCTCGGACGCGGGTATGCGCGTGAGATTTCCGGGGGCAGTGTTTTTTAAGGAAACGCCGGTTTAAATGAGACGGCGCGGATTCGGTACAGTTTTTTCACCTGCAACAGCGCATTTTGCGTCTGGCGACAGGCGGGAAAAGATGTGCTGATGAATAAATCGGCGATTCCTTAAGAAACGTGGATTTAATCGGCAGCACGGTCAGCCGGATAGCTGTCAACGCTGTCGATTGCGGCTACGGCGGCGGTGCATTCATGGCTGCGAGAGAGACGGACGCGGATTTCCGGCGGAATGTCCTCGTCACGCATGTTTTGGTGAATAGCGCAGGTTCCTGCGGCGTTCGCCGTTTCGTAGTACCACAGTTTGAAGTCGAGGGTGTCCAGCGTTTTCTGCAGCTGCTCCATTTGTTTGAGAACCGATTCCCGCTGCTGCTTTATGAGGGCAAGACGCTCCGGAATGGTGGCATCGCCCTGCATGCACCAGTCAACAAACTTTTTTATTTCACGGATGGGCATTCCCGTTTGCTTGAGGCATTCAATAACGGAGAGCCATGAGATATCGGATTCCCGGAACAGCCGTATATTGCCGTGGGAGCGATGCACAAAGGGAAGAAGTCCTTCCTTGTCATAGTAGCGCAGGGTGGACGGAGCGACACCGACGCGCTGCGCCATTTCCCCGATTGTATATGCTTTTTCCTGCATTTTCCGTTATCCCCCTTGAAATTCACAAAAAATTAAAAAACAGACTATTGACTTAAAGCCAACTTCAAGCTGTAAAATAAAAGCGAAAAAAAGCAAGAACCGGCCCGTCACAAACCATTATAGCAGGAAAACCGCCGGCTGTCAATTAATCTTTCACATGGATAAGGCAGTACACTAAATTAAGCACTTTGAAAAGCAGGGAGGAGAAACTTATGGGCTATTTCGATAATGTAAAAAAGAACTTCGGATTCGGCTGCATGCGTCTGCCGATGAAGGACGGGGAAGTGGATAAGGCGGAAATGTGCCGGATGGTGGACGCATTTCTTTCCCGTGGGTTCAACTATTTTGACACGGCGCACGGGTATCTCGGCGGGAAGAGCGAAACGGCCATACGGGAGTGCCTTACCGCGCGTTACCCGCGGGAGGCCTTTATTCTGACCGACAAACTGACCGCGCCGTATTTCAACGCGGAGGAGGATATTCGCCCGTTCTTTGAGAGCCAGTTGAAGGCATGCGGCGTGGAGTATTTTGATTTCTACCTCATGCATGCGCAGAACAAGGAAAATTTTGAAAAATTCAAAGTGTGCCGCGCATATGAGACGGCGTTTTCCCTGAAGAAGGAGGGAAAGGTCCGGCATGTGGGACTGTCCTTCCATGACAGAGCGGAAGTGCTGGATGAGATATTGAACACCTATCCGCAGGTTGAGGTCGTGCAGATCCAGCTCAACTATGTCGATTTCGAGGATGCCGCCATCCAGTCGCGTCTGTGTTATGAGGTCTGCCGCAGGCACGGCAAGCCTGTTATTGTTATGGAACCTGTCAAGGGCGGAACGCTGGTCAATCTGCCGGAGGAGGCCCGTGCGGTACTGGACGGGCTGCATGGCGGCAGTCCTGCCAGCTACGCAATCCGCTTTGCGGCGGGATTTGACGGCATTTTCATGGTTCTTTCCGGAATGAGCAATCAGGAGCAGATGCTGGATAACCTGTCTTACATGGCTGATTTCCGCCCGCTGGATGAAACCGAGCGTGCGGCGGTCTCGAAGGTATGTGCCATCCTGCGCGCGCAGCATATGATTCCCTGTACAGCCTGCCGTTACTGTACGGACGGATGTCCCAAGCACATTTCCATTCCCGATCTGTTTGCCTGCATGAATGCCAAGCAGATCTACCACGACTGGAATGCCGACTACTACTACGAGGAAGTGTATACCAAGCAGAACGGCAAGGCATCGGATTGCATTGCCTGCGGAAAATGCGAGCATAGCTGCCCGCAGCATCTCCCTATCCGGAAGCTGCTTCGGGACGTGGCCGCAGAATTTGAAAAGCATACGGACTGACAGTCCGCAAACGGAAAGGGAAGGTATTTTATCATGATTGAAGCAATGCTTACAAGAGCGAACGCTGCCCGCAAAACGCGCATCACAGTCAAATCCCTGACAGCGTTGACCGTAATTATTCTTGCTGTCGCACTTCCGCAGCTGGTTCATCTGGCTGTCGGAGCTTCCGGCGGCGTTACGTGGCTGCCGATGTATCTGCCCGTCCTGCTGGGCGGCTGTCTTCTCGGCGCCCGCTGGGGAGTGGCTGTCGGCGTCCTTTCGCCGGTTGTCAGTTTTCTCCTGACGTCCCTGATAGGAAATGCCATGCCGGCTGCCGTGCGGCTGCCCTTTATGGCAGCGGAACTGGCGCTTATGGCACTGATAACCGGTCTGCTTTCGGATGCCGTTGTCAGACACGCATGGTTGGCTTTCCCCGCCGTGCTGGCGGCTCAGGCGGCCGGACGCTCATTTTTCCTTTTGCTGGTTGTGCTGTTTCAAAACGTCGTCCCGTTTACGCCTGCTCTGGTGTGGAGTCAGATCAAGGCCGGGGTGTACGGTCTTGTACTGCAGGCGATAGTGGTTCCGCTGGCTGTCATGGCCATTCGTCATCTGGCGAATATCGGGGAGAAAAAACAGTGACTGATTTGGATTGTGCCAAATTGCATCTTCCCGGACACAGCCTGGCGCTGTGCCGCGGGGGGACGGTTTTGACCGACGATGCACGCGGCATTGCACCCATGATGAATTTTCTGTCGGCAGGGCGGGACCTGCACGGCTTCTCCGCCGCCGATCTTGTTGTCGGCAGAGCGGCCGCACTGCTGTTCGTTCTGGCCGGCATTACATCGGTGTACGCCGCGACTCTTTCCCGCGGCGGCATGGATGTGCTTGCGGCGAACGGGATTCCGGTCGAATACGGCACCATAACCGACAGCATCCGCAATCGTGCCGGAACAGGTAACTGCCCCATGGAGCAGGCTGTATCCGGCACGGACGACCCGGAAACCGCATACCGCAGAATCGGCGACAGGCTTGCCGCCATGCGCGCCGACCGTTGAATTTCCTTTTGCCGCCGCAGTCTTTTGCGAAAGGAGAAGTTGTGCATGAAAAAATTTTCGGTGATTCGTCTGTTTCTTTGTCTCCTGCTCTCCGCCCTGCTTGTTTTCAGCCTCCCTGCCTGCGATAACGGAAGGGGAAGCGACAGTACCGACGGCAGTCAGGTGACTTTTTCCATCCTGCCCGACAAGGACAGTCAGTCTGCCGCTGTGGCTGAGAAAATTCTGGTTGCCTATTTTTCGGCTACCGGTTCGACACGGGCGGTTGCGGAGACCGTCGCGTCGCATACGGGCGGAGTTTTATTTGAAATAGTGCCCGTTGACGCATATACGTCCGACGATCTGAATTACAACTCTGCGTCGAGCCGTGTCTCCCTCGAGCATAACGACGACGAACGTCAGGTTGAGCTTGCGGAGGGAACCCCCGATAACTGGTCCGATTACGATGTCGTGTTCATCGGATACCCCATCTGGTGGGGAGGGGCGGCCTTTCCGGTTGAGACATTTGTCCGTGTCAATGATTTTACGGGAAAGACGGTTATTCCGTTCTGTACCTCCGCCTCCTCGGGGCTCGGAAGCAGTGCCGCCAATCTCGAAAAAATCGCGAACGGCGGCGACTGGCAGACAGGAATCCGCTTCCGTTCGTCCGTCTCGGCGGTGGATGTAACCGCGTGGGTCGACGGATTGAAATACGGCAAAGACGACTGACGGGGTGTGCCTGCCGCATTTGACCGTGTGTCCGATCCGGTACCGGATATTAAAATTTCCGCTTACCATGCGGATACGGAGAGCCCGCATGAAGGGTTCTCCGCTTTTTTCCCGGACGACCGGATGCCGGTAGATTTCAGAATGCAGGATTTATACGATAAAAATTCAAAATACCCTTGACAAACGGGCTGTGCTGTGGTATACTCAGTACAACTTTTGAGGGAAGGGGAACGGAAAATATGCTCGGCAATGTGAAGAACAACGCAAATCGTTATTACCGCTATTATTACTTTTACTTTTATCTGTACTGCAGTGAAGTAAAAGCGATTTGTGATGCTCATGAACAGGTGCCTGCATAAATATCCGCTGCCTTACCTGTAAGAGGCAGGATGAAACGGGCGTTTGCCGCATGGATCACGGATCCGTGCGGTATTGTTTTATCACTGATAAGGTGAAAACATCAAGCACGGCCCCGTGTTGTACTGCTCCGCCAAATCACCCGGCGGATACCCGCTACTCCGAAAGTTATCCGAATTTTTATTCATACCGGAGGAAAAAGCTATGAAGAATCGAAAACCCGTACTTGCAGCGATGCTGGCAGCTGTGCTGGCGATCATGTCCGTTCTGCCCCTGTCCCTATCGTCGTGTGGGGAAACAAAAAAGGTATACACTGTCGGTATTTGCCAGCTTGCAACGCATGACGCGCTGGATGCCGCCACCAAAGGATTCAAGCAGGCTCTCATTGATAAGCTCGGTGAGGATAATGTTGTGTTTGATGAGGCCAATGCGTCTGGTGACAGTGCGGTCTGCGCGACCATTGTCAATTCCTTTGTCTCCAAAAAAGTCGATCTGATCATGGCCAATGCCACGGCTGCCCTCCAGGCTGCCTACAATGCGACCAGCACCATTCCGATTCTCGGAACATCCGTGACTGAGTACGGAACCGCGCTGAATCTGCAGGATTTCAACGGTACCGTAGGCGGGAATGTTTCCGGTACATCCGACCTTGCCCCGCTGACCGAGCAGGGGGACATGCTGATTGAGCTGTTCCCGGAGGCAAAGAATGTGGGCCTGCTGTACTGCTCTGCGGAGCCCAACTCCGAGTACCAGATCAAGGTTATTGAGGAATATCTCAGCGGGAAGGGATTGACCTGCACCCGGTATTCTTTCTCCGACACCAATGATGTCGTTACCGTGACAACGCGTGCGGCATCGGAGAGCGACGTTATCTACATTCCGACCGATAATACGGCAGCAACCTGCACAGAGGCAATCGGCGGCGTGGTTCGGACGAAGAACGTGCCGGTTATTGCCGGCGAGAGCGGCATTTGTAAGGGATGCGGCGTGGCAACGCTGTCTATCAGCTACTATGACCTCGGCTATAAAACCGGTGAAATGGCAGCCAAAATCCTGACGGGTGAGTCCGATATTTCGACAATGCCTATTGAGTATGCATCGGCTGTCAAGAAGTACAATGCGGAGATATGTTCCGAGATGGGAATTACTCTCCCGGCAGATTACACACCGCTCGACTGACGAAAACACAAGGTCTCTCTGTATAAGTGCAAAGAAGGAGCTCGGATAGATTATGTTAAACTGGTTGGCTTCACTGCCCGGTGCGGTTGCGCAGGGGCTGATATGGGGCATTGCGGCGATTGGCGTTTATATTACATTCAGAATACTGGATATAGCGGATATGACGGTGGACGGTTCGATCTGCACCGGTGCCGCTGTGTGTACGGTGCTGATTATCAAGGGAGTCAATCCTTGGCTTGCCTTTCTTTGCGCCTTTTTAGTC
>CAVDLN010000019.1:10317-21437 GCA_963609805.1 Erysipelotrichaceae bacterium
TTGGTCGCCGGATGTGTTACGGGCATTCTGCACATCGGACTCGGAATTCCGGCCATCCTGGCAGGAATCCTGACCCAGATGAGCCTGTGGTCCATCAACCTGAAAATATTGGGCAAGGCGAACCAGGCCATTCCGGCACGTTCCTATGATGTTCTTCTCTCTCAGATGAACATACCGAAGGCGCTGATTCTGCTCGGAATCGCAACGGTTGTGGTTGTCGCTCTGCTGTATCTGTTTTTCGGTACGGAGCTGGGATGCAGCATACGGGCAACCGGATGCAACCCGACCATGAGCCGCGCGCAGGGTATCAACACGGGTGTTAACCAGATTATCGGACTGGCCCTCTCCAACGGGCTTGTCGCGCTGTCCGGAGCGCTGCTCTGCCAGTATCAGGGCTATGCCGATATAAACATGGGGCGCGGTGCCGTTGTGATCGGACTGGCCGCCGTGGTTATCGGTGATGCCGTGGTCAAACATATTTCCCCGAATTTTGCCGTGCGTCTGACCGGGGTGGCGGTAGGCGCCATCATTTACTACTTTGTGTATCAGACGGTCATTTTCCTGGGATTCGATGCAGACCTGCTCAAGATGTTCTCGGCCGTCGTTGTTGCCCTGTTCCTGGGTGTCCCGTATCTGCATAAGACCATACGCGGGGCGCATCGGAAGGTCAAGGCAGGGAAGGGGGACGGAAGCCATGCTTGAAATGCGTAATGTTGTCAAGGTTTTCAACAAGGGAACCGTAGATGAAAAGGTGGCACTGTCCGGACTCAGCCTGAAGGTGGAGGAAGGCGAGTTTGTAACCGTCATAGGCGGGAACGGCGCCGGTAAGAGTACCATGATGAATGCCATATGCGGCACATGGCGCCCCGACAGCGGCAGCATTCTGCTGGACGGAGTCGATGTAACCAACCTGCCCGAGCACAAGCGTGCCAAATATTTGGGCCGTGTGTATCAGGATCCGAAGATGGGCACCGCCGAGGCCATGCAGATTGAGGAAAATCTTGCACTCGCCTACCGCCGCGGAAAGCGTCGCACGCTGATGCCGGGAATACGGCAGGCCGAACGAGCCGAATACCGACGCCGCCTCACGGAATTGGGGTTGGGGCTGGAAGACCGGCTGACAGCCAAAACGGGAACGCTGTCCGGCGGTCAGCGTCAGGCACTCACCTTGCTGATGGCCACGCTGCAAAAGCCTCGTCTTTTGCTTTTGGATGAGCATACGGCGGCGCTGGATCCCAAAACCGCATCCGTGGTTATGTCCGTGACGGAGCGCATTGTGCGGGAGGAGAAGCTGACCACGCTGATGATTACGCATAATATGCGGGATGCCATCCGGTACGGAGACCGCCTGATTATGCTGCATGCAGGAAACGTTATACTGGATATTTCCGGTGAGGAAAAGAAAAGCCTGACGGTTGCCGATCTTTTGCAGAAATTCTCCGTGAGCAGCGGGAGCGAATTTACAAGCGACCGCGAGCTGCTCGGCTGATTTCACACTTTTCGAAAATAAAGAAGAGATACACCCTCTCCCCATCGGGGAGAGGGTGTATCTCTTTTTTAAGTTTGTCAGCGGACATCCGCCGCAATGTCAGTCACCGACATCCTTGAATTGCTCATTGAGTTTCTTCTGAGCTCTGCTTACATTGGTGCGAAGTGTGGAGGCAACCTTCTTTTGCCTTCTCAGAATGCCGAAGCAGGGCAGGTAGACCAGGTTCCAGAGATTCTCGTTTCCGTCGCAGAAGGCGATGCCCGGGTCGTACACAACGGAGTTGTAAATCAGGATTACCATGTCTCTGTCGTCCTGAGAATTGGATACCTTGTATTGCAGCACGGTATCATAGTAGGCGTTGTGAACGATCGTGCTTGAGTAGTAGGCCATCAGTTCCAGCACGTCGCCTACCATATCGGGATTCTTTATGGCGCTGGGAACGATGATATTGTTGCCCCAGTTTACTTCCTGGTAATTTTCCTGCTCCTCGTTGTATTTGGGAAGCGGGAGAATGCCGACATCAAAGGTTGCATCCAGGTACTGCGTGCCGAGGTTATTCAAAGTGAATGCGGAACGGCCGGTCAGGAAGTCCAGATTTTTGTCCGCGTTGCTTCTGTCCGAGTAACCATAGAGATAAACGCTTTCTCTTTGTGACCACTCATACAGGCTGTCATAGAAATTAACCAGACGATCGCTTTGTTCCAGAGCGACTTCAAACTCTCCGTCGGAATTTTTCCTTACAATATAGATGTCTGCTGCCTGCAGAAACGCGGAACTGTTGGCGTCCCACATTCCGGCAAACCCGAAGCTGTCCTCGTTGTCCTTTTTTCCGTTTCCGTTCTTGTCAACATACAGGTCTTCTGTCAGCTCATAAAACTTATCGAACGTCCACTGCCCGTTTCTGACAAGGTCGTAGGGAACATCGCGCTTTGCGTCCTTGAGAATGCCTTTGTTGCAGTAGAGTACATGAAGTGTATAGCTGCAAAGAGCACCCAGACCGATGTATGCATGGTCGTTGACGGAAAGCTGATCTATGACCTGCTTGTTCCAGTAGCTTTTTGTCAAATCCAGGCTGTCCAGTGTGTAGAGGTCATACGCGTAATTCTGCGTGATGAAGGAATTATAGCTGTAGTACGGATGCAGGATGCAGAGCTGGTAGGCATCGTCTCCGGTCATGATGTAGGGAGCTGTCTTCTCGTAAATCTCCTCTCCGGTTACCTGACTGGAGATATACTCATACTCAAAGGTGACGTTGAGCTGGTGCTCGATGACCTGATTCATCTCATAAACGGCATCGTTGAGCGTGCTCTGTTCGAGCTCCTTGGCGTAGTACCATGTGCCGGGCTCGTTAAAGCCTATCATGCGGAAGACAGCCTTTTTGTAATCCTTCTCGCCGACGGCGGGGAGCTGACTGTCGGTGGCGGTTTCGATTACATCTGTGGCCGTTCCGGTGTCGGCGGAGGTTTCCGTGTCGCTGTCGGTTGAGGCACAAGAAACAGCGGAAAGAAGCATGAGAAGCGCGAGCAGAATGCAGGCAAATTTTTTTAACATGAGTGTGTACTTCCTTTCTTTGCTATTGCTTTTTGCTTATTGCAGGGAGCGGTAAAGGGTTGTCAGGATTGTTTCGTCTGTAATCCCGGAATCCGCAAGCACTACCAGTCCGTTTGAACACAGAGTGATTGTTTTTCCGGCTTTCCCAATCAGATCGTTGGCGTAAACATACGGGATTCCGTAGTGATCCGTTTGCTCGGCGCCGGCCGGCGAAATGCCGACCGATTCAGGAAATGCGGTGGGGAGGTACAGTGCGCGGTCCGAGGCGAGCAGGCGGTTGTCAGCGAGAGAAGGATCGCAAGCGTCAGCGCAAGCAGCGCGGTGTGTGTTTCATAAAGTATATCCTATCTTCTGCCCGTTGTCTTTTGTAGGCTGTAAGCTATAAGGAATTATAAACGGTGTCGGACAAAATGCAGCCACAGACGGGTTCCGGGCCGCAGGAAGCGGGAACGTTCGGCATGCAGGAACAGGTAAAGTTCTGCCATCCGCTTCATTTCGGCGGTCGTCATGCCGTTTCCGAATTCCTCGGCAGCCAGCGCGTCGAGAACGGCGTGCATCGGCGGGAGAGTCGGGTGTTCGGCAGATTCCGGTCTGCCCGGTTTCTGCGTCAGAACCATGGTCAGTCGGTCGGCATATGCGTCCGGGAATTCACCGGTTTCCGGCGACAGCCCGTACAGGGCCAGCAGTTCGGTTACATTGTCACACAGAGGACGCGCCAGTTCCCTCGGCTCCTCCGGATCATGATTCAGAGACAGAACGCGCTCGGCAAGTTCGAAGCGGCGGTTCTGCGCTGCCCGTGCCCGTCGGATTACGGTGACAAAAAGGGCAACGGCAATTCCGATGCCGCAGAGAATCAGCAGGGTAATACCGGCTGCCCGTCTGGAGGCAGGGTCACCTTCGCTCCCGGAGTCGGTATCGGTTTCGGAAACGTCATCGCTTTCGCTGTCCGTTTCGCTGTCCGTTTCGTCGGCAGCGCCCGGTTCCGTTTGGTTTTCGTCTTCGCTGTCGGTTTCCGTGTCCGGCAGGATGACGGGGTCTGCCGTGTCCGTAACGGCACTTCCGTATCCGTACAGCCCGGTATAATACTGCGGGGTTGTTTCGTACTGTATCCAGCCGATTCCGTCAAAATAGACTTCAATCCACGCGTGAGCCTCATAGTCATGGACGTAGCCGCCGTAGACAAAGTCGTCACCGCTGATTTTTTCCAGATTGGAGGCAATGTACCCTTCGACATACCGTACCGGGATGCCGTATTCCCGCAGCAGCAAGGCGGCGGCGGACGCGAACTGGACGCAGTAGCCCTCCTTGGTGTTTCTCAGAAAGTTTTCAACGCCGTCCAGCGTGCTGTCCGTATTGGCAAGATCGGGAGATATGGTGTAGATGCACCCGAGATCACGGATGATGTAATCGATTACGCAGCGAACCAAATTGTCACGCTGCAGGAAGGCCTGCGCGGAGGACAGGTTGCGGCAATCCGCCATGGATACATCGAGGTAGGAGGCGTACAGGGTCTGTTCTCCGTCCGCTGTGTCTCCGGAAAGCCAGCGATGCGCGCTGCTGCGTATTTCCGCAGCCAGCGACGCTATGTACTCGTTGCCGCACGAAGAGGTGTAGGTGCTGTAAACAAAGTCGCTGTACGAAATTTCCTGCTCCAGCGCATCCAGCAATTCCGTGCGCTGCTCGTCCGTCATGCCTGTATCGTACTGCTCCAGCAGATTGGGTTGACCCGTTACAGTGTCATCGGTTTCCAGGGATACCTGCAAAACCTTCCCGGCCGACACCGTGACGGACAGGGTGCCTGTGCTTTCGGTGATGACATATACATTGCCCGTTTTTTTGACATCGGATAGGGGATGATAGAAGCGGAAACTGCTTTCGGCATTTCCTTTTTTGACATTGTAGGTGTAATTGAAGACTATATTTCCGCTCTCCTCGGCTGTCGTCAGATTCAGAAGGCTGTCCGAAGCTGTGACGGTATCGGAATTGTTCGGCAGGTGAGCCCGGATCAGGACTGCCTCACGGCCCAGTGCCCACAGTTCCGACAGATCGGCGGTGTTGGAGGCCCAGTATGTGCTTGACATGACGGGCGCATAGGCAACAGACGCATAGGAGACGCCGTTCTCTTCAAAATCGCGACCGGTTCGGATGCCGTCAAAGTAATTGACTATGCCGAGCTTGCTTGCAACGGCTGAGTTGTACTCGGTCAGTCCGAAGGAGGAAGCGTAAACATTGGGAAGCAGTGCCTCGGAGCCGGGGCTGTTGACACGTCGCATGTTGATAAGTACGGTCAGGAATCCGTATGCCCGGTTACCACCGTAGGAATCGAGCAGGTCTTCCGCAGATGATACGTCATCGACAAGCGAGGACATGGTGTAGCGGTAGAAGTTGTAGCGGATTGTCTCCGAGGGGCTTGTGTCCGTACCGAACAGCTGTCTGTAGGCAGTGCGTGTTTCTGTGTCGGCCGCCTGCCAGGCTCCGTTTTCATAATCCGTACCGATCCATCCCGTCAGGTAGTAATTCGTATTGTATCGGGCTTTCACATACAGTATCTGCCGCCCGGTAAAGGAAAGCTGTTCCAGTTCTGTCGATCGGGGTGTGAAATGCGAGCTGTCCGCCTGGTAGGAAAGCTCGTCCAGCTTGCTGTCATCGCCGCGCAGAACGGCTGTCACATAATCGCGGGCGAAGGACAGCTTTTCGTCCAGCGGGTCGATTGTCTGGAAATTCCCGTGTATCAGGACAGCGGGGAGTGCCACGGCAAGTAACGCTACGACCAGTGCGGCAAAGGCAATGAAGCCGCTTGCGGCGCCCCGTGAGAGATCGGTGATTCGGTCGTACTTTTTCACGGCACGGATTTGCGTGCGGGAGTCCTGCCTGCCGGCGGTCGGTGCATTCCCGCGCGCATGCCTGCGTGACCTGCCTGCGGAAAAATAGTCGGTCAGCTCCTCGTCCACCGTCTTAATCTGCTTTGCCGGACGGTCGGAACGGGCGGATTGCCGTTCCTTTGCGCTGCTCTCCGGCATAACCGGACGCTGCGCATCCTTTTCCGGCGGGATCAGTTCCTCTGCCGCGGCATATGCCGTGTCGTGCATGCTGCCATGCGCTGTGCCGTGCTTTCCGCGGGAGGGCCGATATGCGCGGTCGCATGCCGCCATAACCAGCACCGCGGCGAAGGAAACAATTACGAGAACGATACCGAGGTTGGACTGAATGCGGTTGCTGTAAATGTTGAAGGTCAGCAGGACCGTCAGCACAGCCGTGCTCATAATGGCGGGAGGCAGGAGTTTTGCACGGCGCAATAGGCACAGTGTATACACCGCCGAAAAAATCAGAATGACTCCGGCCATGCCGATTTTCAGCAGCTGCTCCTCCGTCGCGTCGGAGGAATAGCTTACGCTCATGCTGGAAAATGTCAGGTAACCCGCCGACTCCAGCCGGCGCATGCACCCGTTGTACAGGGCGAGCGGCGCGTACCGCAGCTCGGAAAGAAGGGCGGCGTTTGAGGTGAGCTGCCAGACGGCAATTCCGACTGCGCAGACGCCGCCGATAACGGCGGTTTTCCAGCCGAGGCAGAACAGGGAAATCAATCCGACACATACGAGCGCGGTTCCCATCAGGAAGCTGTTCGGGAGCTCATACATCATGGCTCCGGACAGGAAAACGGCGAGACCGCCTGCGGCGGCCCATATGACAAGCATACGGCACAGGTATCCGAAAATTCGGTACGGCAGGCGACGCGCGCCGGATTCCGGGGGACAGAGCAGTATATGCTTTGCCTCCGGCAGGGCCGGATTGCGTTTTTTTGCGCGGGAACGTTTTTGGAAGCCTGCGTCAGCGTTCTTTTCAGGCATCTGCGTCACCTCCTTCTGCATTCTGCCGGTTGGGGTCGTGCCCGTTTATATCCGGTGGCGCATCGACCCCACCGAGGACAACGAGTGACACGCCGCAGCCGCCCAGCTGCTGACTGCAATTTTCCAGAAAGCGCGCGCGCTCCTCGGGATAGCGGAAACGCCCGGCGGGTTCGTAAAGAAGAGCTTCCGCTCCTCCCTCATTGCCCGCATCCGCGACACAGGACAGGCACGACAGGGAAGTCAGCGTTTCCTCGTCCATTGCCGGAAGAACGAACAGCTGACGCATGCTCCCTGTTTCCGCAATCATGGAGGAAAGCAGCGAAACCGATTGGTCAGCCCGGCATAACGGTGCCGTTCCGAACAGATGGTAAATGTTTTCGAACTCATCCGGTCCGCGCAGACGGAATGTATACAGCCCCGATTCGGAACGGCGGTCAAACCAGACAAGCTGAACCTCGTGCCCCCGATTCAATTCGGACAGAACGGCCGCAATGGACAGCTCGACGGTGCCGTCCGCAAGAAATTCATTCATATCCTCATAGAATTCGGGAGAGGAAAGCGCCTGTATATTATGTCCGATGGGAGGATTGGAATTTTCCTCTGATTTTTCCGCATCAGTCGGAGCGTCCTTTTCCTGCTCTGCCGTATCGGTTCCCCGTTCGCTCAGAAAGTCCGCGGCGGCAGCGCGTTCGGACAGACGCCGAGCCAGTTCCTCATCGGAAATGGCATGTGTGTCCTCCGTCTGCGCATTTCTCATCCTGCGTCGGTAACGGGTTGACGTATCCGGCCGGGCGTGGTCTCTGTCCGTTTTTTTGCTCTTTTCGGCTTTTTTGCGTTCGGTATCGGTGTTGCCGGAATCAGCAGCCGGCTTACGGTCGGGAAAGTGCGGTGCGAGATCACAGAAAACAACGGTCTGGTTGGATGTTCCGGTATTGTAGTCCTTGACAACGAAATTTTCGGATTTTGAGGAAAGCTTCCAGTGGATGCTTTTCAGGGGGTCTCCCGCACGGTAGTCCCGGATATCGCTGACCTCAAGCCTGTCGACGGCCGACAGCGAATGCACCGTACGGGCAGCGGAATCGGACACGGACAGAGCCAGTGTTTCCTCCATGGCGGTGCGGCGGGGCAGGACATACACGGTTGCCATAGCGTCCGTCTGTATGCGCAGACGGAACAGCCGGAAGAAATCATACACGTACAGCTCGTCGGCACCGATTTCGTATGTTCCCCGGAAACGGAAGCGCACCGTGTCACGCAGGCATCGACCGGAAATCGGAGTCAGGGGGAACCGCAGGGTCTGCTCTGCGCATCGGACGGCATTCGGCTGAGGAAGCGACACATGCGCCTCTACGAAAGGGAACACGAGCGGAGAGCGGTTTTGTATGCACAACTCGTAGGTGTACGGCGTATTCTTTTCGGTTGTTACGGATGCGGAGCGCATTACCGCCGTAACCGTGTGCTTTGCAATGAGAATGTACAGGAGCAGCAGAACCGGCAGAAGCAGCAGAAACCAGAAGAAAATATTGGAGACCTTTGAGAGCAATGCCTGCGTAAAAATCAGGGAGGCACCCAAAAGAACCAGGTACCATGTGAAACGTCTCGTGCAGATGACGGAACGCTCATTCCGAACCTGCGCGTGATCGGCGCGGGCTTTCCGGGAGAAGCGGCGGCGTACGACGTGCGCGATTTTTCGCATCGGGTAGTACAATGCCTGCCTCAGCGAGAGCGCGTCTTCTGCCGCCTCGTCCGTCTTCCGAAAAACGGAAAGATACAGCCACAGGACAATTCCGAACAGGAAAAGGCCTGCCGCTCCGGCTGCAAAAGGAACTGCGGCATCGGACGCGGGAAGGACGGCGGTCTCCGAGCCGGACAGGAGGGAGCGTATGACGATTTCCATGCCTGCGGTCAGCAGTCCGCCGCACAGACCGATTCCGGCCAGCAGCAGCAGCCGCTTGGCGGTCAGTTTTCCCATCCGCCTGCGGTTGGCAATCGCCAGCCACAGTGCCAGCACCGGGCATAGCAACGAAATCAGCCATCCGAGTCCTTCCCCATAGAGGGTGAAGCGCAGTCCGGCCGCCATGTTTTGCAAAGACGGGAGCGCCAGCAGCGACGTGATATCCGACGGGTGAGCACCAAGCAGGAAACCGATGAGGGCATAGCCGCCGGCTTTGTATTCCGGTTCCGTCTCGGCGAAAGCAATGCGCATTGCAGTCAGGGAGGCTAAAACAATGGCGGCTGCGACAGACAGCCCCAGAATGCAGATCGTTGCCGGTCGGCTGTGTGCCCGGATAAATTTCATCAGGACGGAGGGCTTTCGGGGCGTTTTCCGCAGGAACGAATGACCGCATGTCGGGCAGCGCTTGGTGCCGACAGGCAATGTCGCGTTGCAGTCAGGACAGCGGATTCCCAACGTCGTGCCGCAGCTCAGGCAGTAGGTTTTATCCGCATCCACATATTTTCCGCAGTTCGGGCAGCGCTTTTTTTCCATATGCGCTCCTTCTTTTGCCCGTGCGTCAGGCATGATCGGCACCGTCTCGCTTTCCCTTGTAGGGAACCTCTGTGGTGCGCAGTATTTCGCCCAGAATTTCCGCAGCTGTCTTGTGGGCAAGCTTTGCTTCCTGGCGGAGAGTAATGCGATGGGCAATGGCAGGGCGGAACAGTGCCGCAATGTCGTCCGGAATTACGTAGTCCCTGCCGTGCAGGAATGCGTAGGCCTGCGACAGATGTACCAGCGCAACCGACGCACGCGGGGATGCGCCAAGCGCCAGCGAAGGATGGCGGCGGGTGGCTGTCACCAGTGCAACGATGTATGTGTACAGGGCATCGTCTATGCGTACATCAGTCATCATATTCCGGATAGTGCGCAGTTCCTCGGCGGAGAGAATGCTTTGAACGCCCTCCAGCGGGTTTGCCGTTTTGCGCGCGCGGATGATGTTGACCTCCTCGGCGGCCGTCGGGTATCCCATGCTGAGCTTAATGGCAAAGCGGTCAAGCTGGGCCTCCGGCAGAGGGTAGGTGCCCACATACCCGGCAGGGTTCTGCGTAGCGATGACCATGAAAGGGTCGGGAACCGGCATAGTCTGTCCGTCGACGGTAACCTTTCCTTCCTCCATGGCCTCGAGCAGTGCAGACTGCGTTTTGGGGGAGGCGCGGTTTATTTCATCCGCAAGCAGAAGGTTGCACATGACAAGACCCTCCCGCAGCTCGAACGTTTCCTTCTGACGGTTGTATATGTTGAAGCCGGTGATATCCGATGCCATAACGTCGGGCGTGAACTGCGCGCGCCGGAAGTCAAGACCCGTAACAGAGGCGAGCGCGGCGGCCAGCGTTGTCTTGCCGGTTCCGGGAACATCCTCAATCAATACATGTGTGCCTGCCAGCAGGGCGGTTAACAGCAGGATGACCTCCGTGCGCTTGCCGACAACGACTTTCTCTACTTCATCGGCCGCCGTCAGCATTTTGTCGTATGCATCGGTCATGGACGGGGACATACGCGATTCTTTCTTCTCTGTCTTCTCTTTTTCTGTCTTGCCCGCGTTCTCTGCTGCAGGCTGTTTCATGTCCGGTGTTTGATTCATGGTGTAATTCCTTTCTGAATTTGGGTTTCTGGGGGTGACGACTGCCGAACTGCAATGCTGACAAAAAATGGCAAGCCATAACATCTTGTATATTGTAGCACAAATCGGAGGGCATTGCAAGATATTCTTTTATCTGTTTGCACAATCCGAATTGGGAAACTTGCTTTTTCTACATATTTGCCAAAAAAAGCCGTTCTGCCTTATGCATACCGCCTATAGACAGAAAACAGCAGTTTTGGTATAATTAATGTAATAAATCCGAACGAACGGCGGAGGAGGATGTTTCATGAGACAGCTGATGCGAAAGACGGCTCTTTTGCTTGCTGCCGCGGTTTTAAGCGGATCTTTGATCGCCTGCCGCACGGCAGAAGCCGATACATACAGTCCCTATATCGGAGATAACGGAAACTGGTGGATAGGAACGACCGATTCGGGAATAAAGGCAGTCGGCGAACCGGGTGCCGACGGTGCTGACGGCGCCCAAGGCGAAAAAGGCGACAAGGGAGACACCGGCGCTCAAGGTGAAAAGGGCGACAAGGGAGACACCGGCGCTCAAGGTGAAAAAGGCGAAAAGGGCGACACCGGCGTCCAAGGCGAAAAAGGCGAAAAAGGCGACAAGGGAGACACCGGCGCTCAAGGTGAAAAGGGCGACAA